>SEEY01000710.1 GCA_004211235.1 Rubrivivax sp. | reverse complement strand
GCCGCGATGGTGCCGGCGTTGTGCGTGGCGAACTGCGGGTAGATGACGTCGGCATGCTGGATCAGCGCGCGGGCGCAGGCCAGGTAGCTCACGTCGGTGTGCTGCTTGTGCGTGAACACCGGGTAGTGGGTAAGGCCCAGTTCCTGGGCGCGCTTGATCTCGCCGTCCCAGTAGGCGCCCTTGACCAGGCGCACCATGAATCGCAGGCCATGCTTGCGCGCGATGGAAGCCACCTCGTCAACGACGGCGAGTGCGCGCATCTGGTAAGCCTGCACCGCCAGGCCAAACCCCCGCCACTGCGGGCAGCGCAGGGCGATGCGCGCGGCCAGCGTGTCCAGCACGTCCAGCGACAGCTCCAGGCGGTCGACCTCCTCGGCGTCGATGGTCAGGTTGATGTTGGCGTTAGCCGCCAGCTCGATCAGCTCCCACACGCGGGGCAGCAGCTCGGCGAAGACGCGCTCGCGCTGCAGCACCTCGTAGCGGCTGAAGAGGGCGCTGAGCTTGATGGAGATGCCGTCCGAGGCTTCCGGCGAATCCGCACGGGGGCCGGCGGCAATCGCCTTGATGGCGCCGATGTAGGCCGCTTGATAACGCCGCGCGTCGTTCTCCGTGCGGGCGCCTTCGCCGAGCATGTCGTAGCTGAAGCGCAATTGCCGTTGCTGTTTGCGGGCGTCATCGGCCTCGCTCATCGCCTCGCCGATGTTGCGGCCGAGCACGAACTGCCGCCCGAGCAGTTGGATGGCGCGCACGGTGGCCGCCACGACCGTCTGCGCACCCAGGCGCTTGAACAGGCCGCCGTCGTCCTCCGCGCCCGGCAGGAAGCGCTTGGACATCGAGATGGCCGACGCCGACAGCGCGGCGAGCATCTTGTGCGGGCTGCCTTCACTGGCGCCGTCGAAGTCGGCGCGGCCGAGCTGGTCGGCGGTCAGCGCGATGGCGGTGGGCGCATCGGGCACGCGCAGCAGCGCCTCGGCCAGCCGCATCAGGGCCAGGCCCTCGGCGCTGGTGATGGGGTATTCGCGCAGCAGGGATTCCATCGCCCAGAACGGCGCCGGGTTGCGCCGCACCTGCTCCACCCAGGGCGCGGCCATGGCGATGACGCCCGGCCAGTCCAGCGCCGCGCCAACACGCTCGGCCATTTCTTGAACGACACCGGCCTCGGCCCGGTAAGGGTCGGGCAGGCGGGGCAGTTCGGGCGGGGCGCTGAAGGCGGGCATGGCGGACTCCTGTGAGATCACCAATGTATTCATGACGCGTCTGGATTAAATTCCAAGAATTGAAACGAGCGCCGAGAGAAATCCAGATGAGCAGCGAAGCCGCCCTCGACAAGATCGACGCCCGCATCTTGCGCGTGCTGCAGGAGGATGGGCGCATTTCCAACCTCAAGCTGGCCGAGACGGTGCACCTGTCGCCCACCGCCGTGCTGGAGCGCGTGAAGCGGCTGACGCGCGACGGCTTCATCCTCGGCTACGAAGCGCGGCTCAACCCGGCGAAGCTGGGCGTGGCGATGCTCGTGTTCATCGAGGTGCATTTGGACCGCACGGTGCAGGACGTGATGGACACCTTCAAGGCCGCCGTCCAGGCCCGGCCCGAGATCCTGGAATGCCACCTGGTGGCCGGCGGTTTCGACTACCTGCTGAAGACCCGCGTGCGCGACATGAGCGCCTACCGCGAGTTCATCGGCAGCGTGATCTGGACCCTGCCCGGCGTGCGCGAGACGCGCACCTATGCCGTCATGGAAGAGGTCAAGGCGACCAACGCGCTGGCGTTCTGAGCTGCGCCGGGGCGGCGGCATCACCGCGCACCTTCACACGAACACGCGCCCCTTGCCGCTGCGTTTGCCGGCCAGCATGACGTGGTCGGCCCGTTCGATGAGCTCCGCAGGGCTGGCCTCGTCGGCCTGGGACGCCAGCGCCACGCCGACGGTCAGGCCGACGACCACCTCGGCGCCCGACGCCAGCGCCACCGGTTCGGCCGCCACCTTGAGCAGGCGTTCCAGGATGGCCATCCAGTCGCCGTCGATCACGCTGGTGAGCACGAGCACGAACTCATCGCCGCCGAGGCGCGAGACCGTGTCCGTGGGCCGCACCGCCGCCACCAGCCGGCCGGCGATCACCTTGAGCAGCTGGTCGCCTGCGGCATGTCCGTGCTGGTCGTTGACGGCCTTGAAGCCGTCGAGGTCCAGGTAGCAGACGGCGATGTTGCAGCCTTCGCGCCGTGCCGCAGCCAACGCCTGGCCGATCCGGTCCTGCAGCAGCAGGCGGTTCGGCAGCTGCGTCAACGCGTCATGGAAGGCCGCGTGCGCCATGCTCTCGTG
>SEEY01000709.1 GCA_004211235.1 Rubrivivax sp. | reverse complement strand
GTGCGTGCCGTGGCGATGTCGCCGCTGCCGGTCGTCTGCGGCGTCGGCCACGAAACCGACGTCACGCTGTGCGACCTCGCTGCCGACCTGCGCGCGCCGACGCCGACCGCCGCCGCCGAGCTGGCTGCGCCGGCCCGCGAGGGGCTGCTGCAGCAGCTCGCCAACCTGGAGCGGTCGCTGAACCTGCGGCTGGATCACCGGCTGCAGACCATTGCGCAGCGCCTGGACCGCCTCGCGCTGCGCTTGGCCCGGCCCAGCGACGTGCTGGCGCGCCAGCGCCGTCTGCTGGACCTGCTGGCCCAGCGGGCGGCCGCGGCGCCGGGCCGGCGCATCGAGCTGCAGCGCCAGCGCCTGGCACATCTGGCACCGCGGCCGGCGCGCGCGCTGGCTGAGACGCTGCGCCGCCAGGGCGCGCGCCTGGACGCGCTGCAGGCCCGGCTGCAGGCGCTCGACCCGCAGCATGTGCTGGCCCGTGGCTATGCCTGGCTGGACGATGGCGACGGCGGCGCCATCACCTCCGTGCATGCGCTGCTGCCCGGCCACGAGGTGCGTGCCGTGCTGGCGGATGGCAGCGTGGACCTGCGTGTTCTTGGGGTACTGCCTTCCCCGCAAGGGTGATGGCGCCTCCCTACAATCTTCGCGTCCCCCTTCCCCCCAACACTTGAGGATTCCACGATGGAACACACGCTGCCCCCGCTGCCTTTCCCGATCGACTCGCTGGCCCCGCACTACAGCAAGGAAACGCTGGAGTTCCACCATGGCAAGCACCACAACGCCTATGTGGTGAACCTGAACAACCTGCAGAAGGGCACCGAGTTCGAGAGCAAGACGCTGGAAGAGATCGTCAAGACCTCCAGCGGCGGCATCTACAACAACGCCGCGCAGATCTGGAACCACACCTTCTTCTGGAACTGCATGAAGCCGCAGGGCGGCGGCGAGCCGACCGGCGCGCTGGCCGATGCGATCACCGCCAAGTGGGGCAGTTATGCCGCCTTCAAGGAAGCCTTCGTGAAGAGTGCCGTCGGCAACTTCGGTTCGGGCTGGACCTGGCTGGTCAAGAAGCCGGACGGCACGGTCGACATCGTCAACACCGGCGCCGCCGGCACGCCGCTGACCACCGCCGACACCGCACTGCTGACCGTCGACGTCTGGGAACACGCCTACTACATCGACTACCGCAACCTGCGCCCGAAGTTCGTCGAGACCTTCCTGAGCAATCTTGCGAATTGGCAGTTCGCAGAAGCCAACTTCGCCTGAGCCAGGCGCTTGTGAACAAAGGCCGGCGTCAGCCGGCCTTTTTCATTGCGAGACCTGGACCACGTGCCGCACCAGCGGATAGACCTGGTACTGCCAGCGTCGCCCGCTGAACACGCCGTAATGGCCCACGTTGGGCTGGATGTAGTGGGTGCGCATGTAGAGCTTGAGGTTGCTGGCCAGCTCCTGCGCGGCCAGCGTCTGGCCGACCGAGCAGATGTCGTCGCGCTCGCCTTCCACCGTCAGCAGCGCCGTGCGGCGGATGGCAGCGGGGTTCACCTTGCGGCCCTTGAACATCAGCTCGCCGCGCGGCAGGTCGAAGGTCTGGAAGACACGCTCGACCGTCTCCAGGTAGAAGTCGGCGGACAGGTCGGTCACGGCCATGTATTCCTCGTAGAACTTGCGCGTGACCTCGGCCTTGTCGAATTGCTCGTTGACGAGGTTGCGGTAGTAGTCCTTGAAGGCATTCGCGTGCCGGTCCTTGTTCATGCTCATGAACGCCGACAGCTGAATGAAGCCCGGATAGACACGGCGGCCGGCACCGCCGTGGCGCCAGGGCACGTGGCTGATCAGGTTCTTCTTGAACCAGCCGATGGGCTTGCTGGTGGCCAGCCGGTTGACCTCGGTCGGGTTGACGCGGCAGTCGATGGGTCCGGCCATCAGCGTCAGGCTGGCGGGCGTGGCGGGGTGGTCGTCCTCGGCCATGATGGCGACGGCCGACAGTGCGCTGACGCAGGGCTGGCAGACGGCCACCATGCTGGAGCCCGGGCCCATGGCGGCGAGGAAGTCGATGAGGTGCTGGGTGTAGTCATCCAGCCCGAAGCGGCCGGCGGACAGCGGCACGTTGCGCACGTTGTGCCAGTCGGTGATGTAGACGTCGTGATCCTGCAGCAGCGTGCGCGTCGTGTCGCGCAGCAGCGTGGCGAAGTGACCCGACATCGGCGCGACCACCAGCACCTTGGGCTGTGCCGGCGCGCCTTCCTTGCGAAACCGCAGCAGCGTGGCGAACGGCGTGGTCATCACGGTTTCCTCGCTGACCGGCCAGCTCTCGTTGCGCACCTTGAC
>SEEY01000708.1 GCA_004211235.1 Rubrivivax sp. | reverse complement strand
CGAAGAGGCGCTCGGCGCCTTGCAGCACCGGCAGCGCGGCCGTCCAGTCGAGCTTGCTCGCCTGCTCCAGTGCGGTGGGCAGCACGTTGAGCGCCGCGCGCAGTGCGTCGTCCTGCTGCCAGGCGGCCACGACGCGTGCGCCGGCCACCAGCTGGGCGATGTAGCTCTTGGTCGCGGCCACGCTTTGCTCCGGGCCGGCATGCAGCTCGAACACGTGTTCGGCAGCTTCGGCGAGCGGCGAGCCGCTCGCGTTGACGAAGGCCACCGTGCGCGCACCGCCGTCGCGGAAGAAGGTGGTCGGCGCGATCAGGTCGGGGCTCTGGCCCGACTGCGAGAAGGCCATCGACAGCAGGCCCTCGCAATGGATGCGGCTCTGGTAAAGCGTGATCAGCGACATCGGCAGTGACGTGACCAGCCGGCCCAGCCGTGCCATGACGAGATAGGCCAGGTAATGCGCCGCATGGTCCGAACTGCCGCGCGCAATGGTCAGCACGCTGGTGGGCGGCACCTCCTGCAGCGCCTGGCCCAGGCGGGCGTAACTCAGCGGGTCGGCTGCCAGCTGGCGGGCCACCGCGTCAGGCGCGCTCAGCGCCTCTTCAAGCATCAAGGACGACATCGATCTCTTCACCTTCCACAAACACGCGCCGCAGCTGAAGCTCGGCATCCATCACGACCACATCGGCCCAGGCCCCGGCAGCAAGTCGCCCGCGGTCGGGCAGGCCCAGGTATTCGGCCGCCGCGGTCGACACACGTCGAGCCGCGTCGGGCAGCGCCAGGCCCACGACCTGCACGAGGTTGCGCAGCGCCTGGTCCATCGTCAGCGCACTGCCGGCCAGGGTGCCGTCGGCCAGGCGCACGCCGCCCAGGCACTTCTGCACCGTGTATTCGCCGAGGCGGTATTCGCCGTCGGGCATGCCGGCGGCAGCGGTCGAGTCGGTCACGCAGAACAGGCCCGGAATGCAGCGCAATGCGGCGCGGATGGCGCCGGGGTGCACATGCAGCAGGTCAGGAATGAGCTCGGCGTGCTCGCCATGCGCGAGGGCCGCGCCGACCATGCCCGGCTCGCGGTGGTGCAGGCCCGTCATGGCGTTGAAGAGATGGGTGAAACCGGCCGCGCCGGCCTTCAGTGCGGCGACGCCGTCGTCATAGCTGCCGGCGCTGTGGCCGATCTGCACGCGGATGCCGGCGTCGCGCAGCGGGCCGATCAGCGCGAGGTGGCCGGGCATCTCGGGCGCGATGGTCAGCACCTTGATGGGCGCGAATTCGTTGAGCCGCATGACCTCGGCCAACGTCGCGGGAATCGCGTGCGCGGGCTGGGCGCCGAGGCGGTCCGGGTTGATGTAGGGGCCTTCGAGATGCACGCCGAGCACGCGGGCCGATTGCGCGCCGCGTTCACGGCAGACCGGGCCGAGCGCCTTCAGCGCGGCCTCGATGTCGCCCACCGGCGCGGTCATCGTCGTCGCGAGCAGGCTGGTCGTGCCGTGGCGGGCATGGCGGCGCGCGATGGCGCCGATGGCGTCGCCGCCCTCCATGGTGTCGCGGCCGCCGGCGCCGTGCACATGGGTGTCGATGAAGCCAGGCAGCAGCACCGCGCGGCCGCGCTCGCCGGCACGCGAGGCGTCGATGGGCTCGCCACCGACCCCCGTGATGCGGCCATGCTCGATGTCCAGATACCCGGCAATCACGCCCTGCGGCATGACGATGTCGCCTTCGAGTCGCATCACTTCAGTCGCGCCTCATCTCGGCGACGAAGTCGTAGTAGTCGCTGCGGCAATAGGAATGGGTGAGCTCGACGGCCTGCCCGGAGGCCAGGTAGCCGACCCGCGTGATGAACAGCACCGCGGCCCCTAACGGCACTTCCAGCAGACCGGCCAGCTTGGCGTCGGCGTTCAGCGCGCGGATGTGCTGCAGGGCGCGTACCGGGGCGCGGTCGCCGAGGTGGGTGTAGAGGGACGACTCGACCTTCTGCGGGTCCGGCAGCACCGACTGCGGCAGCACCGACACCTCGTAGGCCATGACGACCGAGTCCGCCAGGCGCAGCCGCTCCAGGCGGGAGACACGCTCGCCGCTCTTGAGCTCCAGCGACAGCTGCTCGTCCGGCGCGGCCGGCGTGAAGCCGCGCAGCAGCCAGCGCGAGCCGGGCACGAAGCCGCGCTGGTGCAGCTCTTCCGAGAAGCTGGTCAGGCGGGTCAGCGGCTGCTCGAGCTTGGGCGCGATGTAGTTGCCCGAGCCGCGCTTGCGGATGATGAGCCCCTGCTCGCCGAGCAGCTGGAGCTGTCGCGCGTCACGGCGCGCAAGGCCATCGACCGGCTCGTCGAGCAG
>SEEY01000707.1 GCA_004211235.1 Rubrivivax sp. | reverse complement strand
GGTCGAGCGCGCGCTCCAGCGGCGCGTCGGTCGCCTGCAGCTGTGCCAGCAGGTCGGGGCTGATCGTCAGCAGGTCGCAGCCGGCCAGCGCCTGGATCTGGCCGATGTTGCGGAAGCTCGCGCCCATCACCTCGGTCTTGATGCCGTGCTGCTTGAAGTAGCTGTAGATCTGGCTCACCGACTTCACGCCCGGGTCGTTGACGCCGGCCATTGCGGCCTCGTCCCAGCTGCCGCCGGCCGACTTCTTGTACCAGTCGTAGATGCGGCCGACGAAGGGCGAGATCAGCTGCACCTTTGCCTCACCGCAGGCCACGGCCTGCGCGAAGGCGAACAGCAGCGTCAGGTTGCAGCGGATGCCTTCGCGCTCCAGCTCGGCGGCGGCCTGGATGCCTTCCCACGTCGACGCCAGCTTGATCAGGACGCGCTCGCGCGTGATGCCGGCGGCTTCGTACAGGCCGATGATGCGGCGCGCTCGCGCCAGTGACGCGGCCTTGTCGAACGACAGACGCGCGTCGACTTCGGTGGAGACGCGGCCTGGCACGACTTTCAGGATCTCGCGGCCGAAGCGCACCAGCACTTCGTCGACGATCTCGTCGAGCGGCTTGCCCCGATGCGCCTCGACGGTTTCCTTCAGCAGCGGCGCGTAGTCAGGCGACTGGACGGCCTTCAAAATCAACGACGGATTGGTCGTCGCGTCACGCGGCGCGAACTGCGCCAGCTGCAGGAAATTGCCCGTGTCGGCAACAACGGTGGTGAATGCTTTGAGCTGGTCGAGCTGGTTCATGGCTGGCCTGTATTCGGGTCGCGCAGATTGACCCGGGGAAGAAACTGCTGCATAGTATTTCACGAAACTTAGTTACACAACGGTTGGCGCCGCCCTCGTTTCACATGGGAGGACGCTGGCTTGGAGACTCCGCAGATGTCCTTCGATCTCGTGTTTTTTGGCGGCACCGGCGACCTGACGTGGCGCAAGCTCATGCCTGCGCTTTTCCAGGCCTTCCGGCACGGAAAGCTGCCCGAAGGCGGCCGAATTCTCGCCGTTGCGCGTGACGAGCAGTCGGACGAACGCTACCGCGAATGGCTCAAGGAGCGTTTCCGCGAGGTGGACGGCGCCAAGCGCCCGACCGACGAGGAATTCGAGAAGTTCGGCGCGCTGATCCATTACCGGCGCATGGACCTGTCCCAACCCGAGCACTACCAGGGCCTGAAGGACTGGCTGGATGCGCGCAATGCCGACACGGTGGTGCTCTACCTGGCGACCAGCCCGCACCTGTTCACCGGCATCTGCCAGCAGCTCGGTGCCGTCGGCCTGAACCACGACAAAGTGCGCGTCGTGCTGGAAAAGCCGCTGGGCCACGACCTGGCCAGCGCGCAGGAAATCAACCGCGCGGTGCGCAGCGTCTTCGCCGAGAGCCAGGCCTTCCGCATCGACCATTACCTGGGCAAGCCCTCGGTGCAGAACCTGATGGCGCTGCGCTTCGGCAATGCGCTGTTCGAGCCGCTGTGGCGCCGCGAAAGCATCGCCAACATCCAGATCACGCTGGCCGAACGCCTGGGCGTGGGCACGCGGGGCGCGTTCTACGACGGCACCGGCGCGCTGCGCGACATGATCCAGAACCATGCGCTGCAGCTGCTGACCATGATCGCCATGGAGCCGCCGAGCAGCAACGATGCGGATGCCATCCGCGACGAGAAGCTCAAGGTGCTGCGCTCGCTGAAGCCCTTCAAGGCCGACAGCGTCGCCCGCGACGTGGTGCGCGGCCAGTACCGCGCCGGCACGATGGAGGGCAAGGCGGTGCCCGGCTATCTCGACGAAGTGAAAGTGCCGCCGGACAGCCAGTGCGAAACCTTCGTGGCCCTGCGCACCGAAGTCAACAACTGGCGCTGGGCCGGCGTGCCCTTCTACCTGCGCACCGGCAAGCGCCTGGCCGAGCGCGACGCGCAGATCGTCGTGAACTTCCGCCCGGTGCCGCACAAGATCTTCCCAGGTGCGAGCCAGCCGAACCGCCTCGTCATCAAGCTGCAGCCGGAAGACGGGCTGGAGCTGCAACTGCTGGCGCAAAAAGGGGCCGGCGCGGGCGAGCAACTGACGCCCGTGTCGCTGGACCTGGACTTCGACAAGGCGTTTGCGACGCAGCGCGTGGGCGCCTACGAGCGCCTGCTGCTGGACGCCATCGCCGGCCGCCTGAACCTGTTCGTGCGCAGCGACGAGCAGGAACAGGCCTGGCGCTGGGTCGAGCCCATCCTGAACGCCTGGAAAGCCGATGCCAGCGGTCCCCGCCCCTACGCCGCCGGCTCCTGGGGTCCAGCCGCGGCGAGCGCGCT
>SEEY01000706.1 GCA_004211235.1 Rubrivivax sp. | reverse complement strand
CATCCTCATCAGCACCGTCAGCGCGACGATGGCCGGTGCGATCTCCATGCTGGCGAACTTCGCGACCTTCTTCGGCGGCCGCGACGACAACGGCCGGCCGGTCAACCCGCTGGCCGGCATCGCCGTCGCCATCCTGGCGCCGCTGGCGGCCAGCCTGATCCAGATGGCCATCAGCCGCGCCCGCGAGTTCGAGGCCGACCGCGGCGGCGCCGAGATTTCCGGCGATCCCGCGGCGCTGGCCTCGGCGCTGGACAAGATCCACCGCTACGCCCAGGGCATGCCGATGGCGCCGGCCGAGGCGCACCCGGAGACGGCGCAGATGATGATCATGAATCCGCTGGCCGGCGGCGGCCTGCGCGGCATGTTCTCGACGCACCCGTCGACCGAGGAACGCGTCGCGCGCCTGCTCGCCATGGCGAGGCGCTGAGCCGGCGTGGCCTCAAGTTCCTCGTTCCGCCGCCGATACCTGAGCAGATGAAGCGCCTTCCCGCACTTGCCCTCGCCTTGCCCCTGCTCGCCGCCCTGAGTGCCTGCGAGCAGCTTGGCATCGACGACCCGGCCAAGGTGGCCGCCGCCAAGGAGGCCGAGGGCAAGGCCATCGGCAGCGCCTGCCGGCATGCGATGCGGGCCATCGAGGACTGCTATGTGCTGAACCCCAAGGCGCAGAAGGCGGCCATCTACACCGGCTGGCGCGAGATGGACGAGTACATGCGCGAGAACAAGCTGGAAGGCGTCACCCCCGTCGTGCCGCGCCCCGGCGCCAAGCCGGTGGAGAAGGCTGAAGAGGCCGTGGAGAAGCCGGCGGAGAAGCCGGTGGACAAGACTGTCGAGAAGACCGCCGAGAAGGCTGCCGACAAGGCCAAGGCGCACTGACCAGCGCGCTCAGGCGCATTTGGCGCCTTCGATCCTGCGGGCCGTCGCGCGGCGTGCGTTCCATGCCGGGCGGCCCGGCAAGATGCGTCCATCGCAACCTCGATGGAGCCCGCCATGAACACCACCCGCCGTCTGTTTGTCCGTATCAGCGCCCTCGGTCTGGTCGCCGCCAGCCTGTGCGGCACCGTCCAGGCCTGGAGCTGGAACAACGGTGAGCGCATTACCGGCAACGGCGACATGGCCACCGAGGCGCGCGACACCGGCGCCTTCGACAGCGTGTCGCTGACCGGCGGCTTCAACGTCGTCATCCGCCAGGGCAGCGGCAACAAGGTCGAGGTCAAGGCGGACCGCAACCTGCTGCCCTACATCGAGACCCGCGTCGTCGACGGAGGCAAGGGCCGCACGCTGCAGATCGGCCCGAAGAAGAACACCAGCCTGTCCACGTCCAACAACCCCAGCTTCGTCATCGAGATGCCGGCGTTGCGCGGCGTGTCGGTGGCTGGCTCCGGCAAGGTCAAGGTCGAGGCGATGAAGACCGGTGGCGTCGATGCCGACATCGCCGGCTCGGGCGACATCCGCTTCGCCGGTCTGGACGCCGAGCGTCTGGGCATGCGCGTCAGCGGCAGCGGGGACATCGTCGCGGCCGGGCGCGCCGGCAGTGCCAGCGTCTCGATTGCCGGCAGCGGCGACGTGAAGGCGGCGGAGCTGGCGGCGGACGAGGTCAAGGTCACCATCGCCGGCAGCGGCGATGCGCAGGTCAATGCAACGAAGAAGCTGAACGTGTCCATCGCCGGCTCGGGCGACGTGAGGTATGCCGGTTCGCCGGAGATCAGCTCGTCCATCGCCGGCAGCGGCAAAGTCCGTCGCCTCGAGAAGTGAACTCCGCGCCGTCGAGAATGGCGGCATGAGTTGGATGAACAGGCTGCGAGCGCTCGCGGCCGACCCTGATTTCCGCAGCGGCGCGCGCGACATGGCCTCGCCCTCGCTGGGCCTGGCCGCCTGGGGGCTGGTGACCGGTGTCACGATGGTGAAGAGCGGCCTGAGCATTCCGCTGGCCATGGGCATGTCGCTGCTGGTGTTCGCCGGCAGCGCGCAGCTGACGGCCCTGCCGCTGATCGCCTCCGGCGCGCCGCTGTGGGTGCTGCTGGCCACGGCCTTCTGCGTGAACCTGCGCTTCGTCATCTTCAGCGCGCAGTGGCGCCACTACTTCGGCCACCTGCCGCGCGCACGCCGGCTGATGACGACCTACTTCGCAGCCGACCTGAACTTCGTCTACTTCGTGAAGCGCTTCCCCGACGCGGTGCCCGCGCCCGGCCAGCAGCGCTACTTCTGGGGCGGCGTGGCCGTGAACTGGCCGACCTGGCAGCTCTGCGCCTTTGCCGGCATCCTGCTCGCCGACCGCATCCCGCCGCACTGGGGCATCGGCTTCGCGGGCGTGCTGGCGCTGCTGGGC
>SEEY01000705.1 GCA_004211235.1 Rubrivivax sp. | reverse complement strand
CGTGAGCTGTTCTCGGTGGCGCCCGGCACCGCGTCGGGGCCGATCATCTGCGCCCACAGGCCCTGGCTGGCCCCGGGCGCCACCGAGAACAGCTCACGCAGGTGGTGCAACTGGGCCAGCCCCTGGGCGATGGCCTGCTCCTGCAGCAGCAGGTAGGCCTTGAGCTGCCGCACACGCGCCAGGCGCTGCGGCGGCGCACTGGCCGGCGGGCCGTGGCGGCCGAGGCCGTAGATGGGGGGCAGATGGTCCTGCACGGAAACGTAGTGCTCCATCGCCCGGTGCGTGCCGCGAGGCAGCATGGCCCGGGCGCGCTCGGCCTGCTGCTGGCTGGTGCGGGCGCGCTGGGCGCGGCTGGCCGCGCGCAGGTCTTCGAGCCGGCGGCGCAGGTCCTGCCAGGCGACGGGCACGATGTGGCCGCGGCGGCGCACGGTGATGGTGGCGGCCACGTCGTGGTCGGGCAGGCGCAGAGCCAGGGCCCAGTCGTCGCCGCGCCAGTCGACGGCACCGGCTGTGGTCTCCCGGCCGTCCACGTGCAGGGCCACGACGCGTGCGTCCGTGACGCCCGGCACGGCACGCACGACGCCCGCCAGGTCGGACAGCGCCAGCAGCGGCGCCGCATCGCCGTGCTGTGGGGCGTGATCTTCGATGAACCCGTGCTGCAGCGCGGGCCCGGTGTAGATGTCTTCCAGCATGCGGCCCTCGCGGCGCAGCTCGTCGAGCGTGCGGGACACCGCCTCCCTGGCGATGTAGCGCGCGCAGCGGTCGTAGACCTCGGCGAGGATGTCCACGGCATCGCGCGGGCCGCCGACCTCGATGTCCGCATGCAGGTCGCACCGTCGTTCGCTCAGGCAGACGATGGCGGCGTCCAGGTCCTCACCGAGGTTGCGCCGGGCCAGGAAGGCGGCCCGCGCCGCCGCCACGATCGTGGCCGCGGACGTGCCCGTCTCATGGCTCAGCTTGAGCTTGAGCCGGTACAGCCCTGTGGTGCCCTGGGCCTCCAGCATCGCGTCATCCAGCCCCGGGACGGCGTCGAGCAAGTGGCGGCGGTAGTCGGCCGGCGTCGTCGGGCGGCAGGGCAGGGCGTCGGACGGCGGATGCAGGGAGAGGCCGGCATGGTCGATGGCGCCATCGGGACCGGTGAGGTGGTCCGCCACCGAAAAGCCGGCGCGGTAGACGATGTCGGTCAGGCCAAAGCACAGCTGCTCCAGCAGCGTGATGCCGGGATCGTGCAGGTTGTGGTCGGTCCAGACCTGGCCGCTGAGCGTCTGCAGCAGGGCCAGGCCGCGGGCGCGCAGATCGGCGAAGCTCACGCCCTCGTCGGCCGCGGAGAGGCTCTCCGGCATCGCAACGGGCATGGCGACCTGCATGACGGGCAGCGCGCTCATGTGCGGGCCGCTCCGGTCATGAATGTGTTGGACCACAGCGACGTGACGGACGCCTGGATAAGGCAGTCGCCGCCGTAGTCGCATTGCGTTCGGACCTCCAGCACGTAGCTGCCGTGCTTGCCCGAGCCGCCCTGCCAGCGCAACTCCAGGCGGTCGCAGCGCTGGCCGTACCAGGCATGCTGGCTGCGGATGCGGTTGCGACGCGACAGGAAGTCCAGCCAGCCCCGCTGCGGGTTGTAGGTGTTCATGGCCACCGCATGCATCAGCGCGAAGCGGCCCGCCTCCGGCAGGCCGGCGCCCGCCGTGACCTCAAACGCCTGGCAGCCTTTGAGCGGCGGAGTCAGCGCGCGCCACCGACCGTCGGCCAGCAGCGGTTCGCCCTCGGGCGTGTGGCGGCGCAGTTCGCCCTGGCGACCGTGCGATGCGATGACGCCGCGCACGTCCAGTGCCACCGTGGGCTGATCCGTGCCGATGCCGACCTGACCGCCGATGTCCAGCGCCAGCACCGGAGGTGGCGGCTTCTCGCCGCCACCATCGCCGGCGCGCACAAGAAGTTTGTTGTTGTCACCGCCAAAGCCGACCGACCAGATCGGGTCCTGGCTGCCCTGCTCGCGGTAGAAGCTCAGCAGTGCTTCATCGCTGGTCACCTCGAAGCCGTGCTCTGGCGTCTTGCGGAAGCCCTCGTCGCTCATGTTGAGAATGGAGTCGATGAGGTCGCCGAAGTGGTCGCTCGTAGGCCGGCGGCCCTCTTCGAAGAACTGCTTGAGGGTGGCGCGGTTGCGGGTTGTCATGGCGTACCTCCGCCGATGACGAAGGTGGCGCCGACCGCCATCTGGGACACCCCGGTCGGCCGGCCGGGGCCCCGCGCCGTCGCTTCCCGGCCGGCGATGAGGATGTGCTGGGGCAGGGGCAGCGCCAGGCTCCAGGGCAGGCGGGCGTGGGCA
>SEEY01000704.1 GCA_004211235.1 Rubrivivax sp. | reverse complement strand
GACCCGGCACAGCGCCCTCGTCGGCAGCGGCCTGGACGTGTGGCTGACGACGCACGGCATCCGCCGCCTGGTCATCAGCGGCATCCGCACCGAGCAGTGCTGCGAGACGACGACGCGGCATGCGTCCGACCTCGGCTGGGAGGTCATCTACGTGCCCGAGGCGACGCTCACGTTCACGATGACGCAACCCGACGGCTCGCCGCTGACACCCGCGCAGCTCCGCGCCCGCACGGCGACGGTGCTTCAGGGCCGCTTCGCCCGGGTGCTGGACGCCGAGGCAGCGCTGCAGGCCATCACGGCAGAGGAAGCCGCCCTTGCCTAAGCAGGTGCTCTTCGTGCTGCAGGACGACAGCCTCGTGCTGGACTGGGCCGGCCCGGCGGAGGCGCTGCGCATTACCAGCCAGCAGATCGCCATGCTGCGGCTGCCCGCTGCGCCGTTCGAGCTGCGCTTTGCGGCCGCGCGGCCGGAGGCGACCGGCTCGGTCGGCGTGCGGCTGCAGGCGCTGGAGCCGCTGCCGGACGCCCTGCCCAACGGCAGCTGGGTGGTGCTGGTGGGCCGCACCTCGGCCGCCGAAGCCAAGCCGCCGGATTCCCAGCGCCATCTCATGGCCTGGCTGGCCCGGCTGGCGCCGGGGCGCCCAGGCCTGCGGCTCGTGACGGTCTGCTCCGGCGCCCTGCTGGCGGCGCGCGCCGGCCTGCTCGACGACCGGCGCGCGACGACCCATCACCAGTTGCTGGCCGACCTTGCCCGGCTGGCACCTCGCTGCACGGTGCTACAGGACCGTGTCTTCGTGCAGGACGGCGAGGTCTTCACGAGCGCGGGAGTCACCGCCGGCATCGACCTGGCCCTGCACCTCATCGCCGAGCATGCTGGCGAGCTGGTGGCCGCACGCGTGGCCGAGCAGATGGCCGTGGCGCTGCGCCGCGGCCCGGCCGACCCTCAGCTGTCGCCGCTGCTGGCGCACCGCCAGCACCTGAACGACCGGCTGCACCGCGTGCAGGATGCGCTGAGCCTCGCGCCGGCTGAGGAGTGGCCGCTGGAACGCATGGCCGCCCTGGCCAACACGACGCCACGCACGCTGAGCCGCCTGTTCGCCCGGCATTCCGGCACCAGCCCGCAGGCCTATTTGCGCGGCGTGCGGCTGGCGGCGGCGCGACAGGCCCTGGCCGCCGGTGCCCGGGTGGCGGCGGCCAGCGAAGCGGCTGGCTTCAGTTCCGAACTGCAGCTGCGTCGCGCCTGGACGGCCGCGGGCTGGCCTGGCACGCCATCTGCCGCGCGAGGCCGTGCGGGCTGATACCGCAACTAAAACCGAAGCCACATTCAGTTGGACGCCTGCGAGCGGCTGGCGACAATTGCGGGTTGCCTAACGCCACCACTGGACATGCTCGAACTGCTCGCCGACCCGCAGACCTGGATCGCCCTCGCGACGCTGACCGCGCTGGAGCTGGTGCTGGGTATCGACAACATCATCTTCATCAGCATCCTGGTCGACAAGCTGCCCAAGGAGCGGCAGGAGACGGCCCGCCGGCTCGGCCTGTTCATGGCGATGTTCATGCGCATCGGCCTGCTGCTGGTGCTGGCCTGGATCGTCGGCATGGTGGCGCCGCTGTTCACGGTGCCGGGTCTTGAGCGTGGCATCTCGGGGCGCGACCTGATCCTCATCGGCGGCGGCCTCTTCCTGATCTGGAAAAGCACCGGCGAGATCCACGGTTCGCTCGAGGGCGAGGACGAGACCCACGGCACGGGCGGCAAGGCCAAGGCCGCCTTCGCGGCGGTCATCCTGCAGATCATGGTCATCGACCTGGTGTTCTCGCTCGACTCCATCATCACGGCCGTCGGCATGGTGGACGACGTGCGCATCATGATCGGCGCCGTCATCGCCTCGGTCGGCCTGATGATGCTGTTCGCCGGCCCGATCGGGCGTTTCGTGTCCAACCATCCGACGATCAAGATGCTGGCGCTGAGCTTCCTCGTCGTCGTCGGCGTGGTGCTGGTGGCCGAGGGCTTCGGCCACCATGTGCCCAAGGGCTACATCTACTTCGCGATGGCCTTCTCGCTGGGCGTGGAGATGATGAACATCAAGCTGCGCAAGAACTCCGAAAGCAAGGTCAAGCTGCGCCAGCAGATCCCGGGCAGCGAAGGGGACTGAGCCCTCCGCCTGGCTGCTAGCGCTTGCCAGCGCCCACCAGCACCAGCACGCCGCCGACGATGCCGGCGATGCCCAGCCACATGGGGATGTTGACGGACTTCTTTTCCTTGACGGTCAGCTCCAGCGGGCCGATCTTGGCCGCGGTCGAGTCCTTGGTGTACGAGAAGCCGCCGTACACGAGCG
>SEEY01000081.1 GCA_004211235.1 Rubrivivax sp. | reverse complement strand
ACGAGGGGGTGGCACGGGGGGAAGCCGCGCGCTGGGATTATCAGATACCCCCTCGGAAATTTGGCTCAAAACACCGGGAGGGGCTATGGCGAATGGCGATTCAACTCCAGCAGTTCTTTATCACTACTGCAGTACCGAGACGTTCTTGGCCATTGCACAGAGCAGGACGGTTCGGCTGTCTTCGGTCAGGCTGTCAAACGACTCATTTGAGGGGCGCTTGGTTCATCAGCTGCTGCTTGATATAGCGAAGACTGAGAATGTTCGACAGATCGATATTGAACGGTTGGACAATACGCTTGATGTGCTCGGGGACATTGTGGATGGCTTGGCACTGTGTCTATCAGAAGAGCCGGACCTTCTAAGTCAGTGGCGTGGCTATGCAGCTGACGGTGCGGGGGTTTGCATAGGATTCCGGACCGATAAACTTCAGTTGGTCGGAGCAAATCCCGAGCAAGGGGAGTTGCCTAGTTTCACGATTGAGCGAGTGGAATATGAGCGAAGCGCGCAATTAGAGCGGCTAAAGCCTGTTTTGGAGAATCTGAAAAGCGTTCTTCAGCAGCCTGACTTGAATCCCCCGGGGCTGCTCGGGCTGCCTGACGATGCGTTCGGCAGTAATCGGCCTATTGAGGAAATTGTCGCTGAGCAGCAAGAAAAGCGCATTAAAGCAATCAGGAAATTTGGGCTACGGCTGCTCGGCGAGATTATGGGCGAGTTATTTACTCTAAAAACACGAGCGTTCCGTGAGGAGCGCGAGTGGCGCGCGCTGTCGATTAGGGTAGGGGTGGAACAAGGAGTACAGTTCCGGGCAGCCCCGAATCGAGTTGTTCCATTCCGCGCTTTCAATATAGGCTCCGTGGAGAATGTAATCGCGGAAGTGGTTTTGGGGCCAAAACACATTTCTCCCGAACGGCTGATAGAGCAAATGTTGTCCTCGTTTGGCTTCCACGACGTTCCGGTTAGGCGTTCTGAAGCCACCTATCGCTGAACTAGTTTTACTCGCGCTTGAGCGCGCGGGCAGCGCTTCGATTTCTGCGACTCCTCGTTTTCAACAGTTCCGCAGGCTCCACAGGTGCTGACCACCCAGTTGCTGGAAAGACCCTCGGCAACCTCAGCCCCTCAGGGCGCACCTTCAGGACCGTCTCAACGAGGTCCTCAGGTTCGAGGTGGGTGTAGTCGCGGTCAGCCACTGAGTCCCCTGCGTGGCCCGTGTAGCAGTCGATATGGGCCTTCGGTTCCTTAGCCCGCTTGAGCATCGTCTCAACGCCATGCCGGAAGCTGTGGAACGTGTGTTCCTTGCCCCAGCCGGCCGCCGTCTTGACTTCGGAGAACCACTTGGAAAGCGCACCTCCCGCGTTGTTGGAGTCGCTGACCGGCACCAAAGGAAACAGGCGCTCATGGCCGGCATCCCGCAGTGCCTGGCAGTAGTCAAGGAAGCCCAAGCGGACCAGCTCCGGGTGTAGTGGAACCTCGCGCCAGCTCGGCTTGTTCTTCAGGGACTGCCACTCGGGGTAGGTGACCCGGAAGGCGATGCGCCACAGGCCATCCTTCAAGAACACATCGGCCACAAGAAGTTGCGCCAGCTCGGTGATGCGGGCGCCCGTGTAGACGCCCAGCACGGGCACCCAGTAGGCAGCATCACGGCCCGCGTTCTTTGCCTTCGGGAGGTGGTATTGCTGGAATAGCGGCAGCGAGAACAGCGAGGCCAGCTCTGCGGCCCGCGTGGCCTTCCTGACGGTGACCGACTCGTCACCCTTCTCCACCTTGATGCTGACCCAGGGGTCAACCTGCACGCGTCGGCCTTCGCCCATCTCGTAGCGGATCAGGGTGGAGACCCAGCCCACGCGGTCCTTGGTGGTCCTGGGGGACAAGCCTTGCGCTAGGAAGTGGTCACGGAGCTTCAGCCCTTCCTTCCAGGTCAGGCGCTGCAACGGTGGATTGCCGGTGACTTGTTCGAAGGCTTCGACCACGCGGAGCGCCGTGTCTATGGACTTGGCCGAGGGCGTCTCGCTCTTCGCCTTCCACAACTCGAAGACATCCCGAAGGGTCAACAGGTGGGCCGGCTTGTCGGCAGGGGCAAGTTCTGCCCCCGCTCGGTCCCCAATGGCCTCCAGAGCTTCGAGAACGGGCACGGGCGGGGTATCCACCAGCTCCCCCGTATGGCGGGCCTGGCGGGCTTGTGTGGCGCGAAGGCGGGCCTTCACTAGCTCCCGCATCAACGCCGGGCGCAATGGGTCCGCCGCGCTCACCTCAATGCCCAGCATCGCAAGCCACGCAGGGGCCATGCCTTCGATGAAGCTCGAATCGCCCGTGGCGTATGACTGCTTGAGGCGGCCGGCCTCGACCTCCAACTCCAGCGCCTTGACCGCCATCTCGGCGCCGGTCAGGCCAGCGGTGCGGGCTGTCTCGTCTGCCTCAAGCATGCGCTGGTGGGTCAAAGCGCCGGCCTGCTGGATCAGCTCCGGGGTGAGCTTGACGGGCGCCAGGGCAGGGCTTTGAACGTGCGCTCGGGGAGCCCTGACGGGCTGGCCGCGAAGCTCGCTGAACTTCGCCTCCCACTCTGCATGCAGGAGCTTGGCCTTCGCGTTGGCTTGGGCTAGCTCGGCGGTGCCCAGCGACATGCGACATGCCCACTGAGACGCGAACAGGTGGCGGAGGTCGGTGGGTGCTTGGAGCTGGAATTGCCAGCGGTTTGAACCGGGTCGGCGGTAGACGCCTGGATGGGGCTTCATGTCAGCAGTTCTTACACACTGCTCTGACGCTGGCACAGTCTTAGACCCGTTCATTGCTGGCATTCTCTCCTATGAAAGCCAACAAAAACAAAGGGTTGCGACCTTTCGGAGGCAACCCTTCTGATGAGTGGTGGAGAGGAGGAGGATCGAACTCCCGACCTCCGCATTGCGAACGCGGCGCTCTCCCAGCTGAGCTACCCCCCCACGCGAAGCCGAAGTATAGCCATGGCAGCGGGAACGTCAGGCAGGCTGCACGGCCCCTGGTTTCGTCTGCGGCCGGGCTGGATTGCGGCGCTCAGGCGGGTAGCGAGACGGCGTCCAGCAGCTCGCTTTCGATCTGGATCTGCGCCTTGTTGTGCTGCAGCGCCGGCCCGTCGACGAGGAAGGTGTCTTCCACGCGTTCGCCGAGGGTGGAGATCTTGGCGAGCTGCAGGTTGATGCCGTGCCGTGCCAGCACGCGGGCGATGCCGTAGAGCAGGCCGGCGCGGTCGCTGGTGCTGATGGTCAGCAGCCAGGCGGTGGCGCGCTCGTCGGGGCGCAGCGAGATTCGCGGCGAGTACGGAAAGCTCTTGACGCGCCGCGACAGGCGGCCGCGACGCGGCTCGGGCAGCGGGCCGCCGGCCAGCAGCACGGCGGCGAGCTTTTGCTCGACCATCGGGACCAGGTCGCGGTGATGCACGTCGGCCTCGGGGCGTATGGCCTGGAAGGTGTCCAGCGCATAGCCCTTGCGGGTGGTGTGCACCTTGGCGTCGAGGATGCTGAACCCGGCCGTGTCGAAGTAGCCGCAGATGCGGGCGAACAGGTCGGGCTGGTCGGGTGCGTAGACAAGCACCTGCAGGCCTTCACCGATGGGCGAAGGGCGCGCGCGCACAACCGGCACGGTGGTCTCGACATGGCGCCACAGCGAACGCGCATGCCAGGCCAGCTCCGCGCCGTCATGGCGCGCGAAGTAGCTGACCGCCAGCGTGTTCCACAACGGCTCTTCCGTGCCCGGCAGCTGCGAGTGCAGGGCCAGCGCCTGGCGAGCCTCCTGCTTGCGGGTCTCGATCTCGGCGTCGAGATTGATGGGCGCGCCGCCCAAAGCGCGCAGCGTGATTCGGTACAGGTCCTCCAGCAGCTTGCCCTTCCAGGCGTTCCAGACCTTGGGACTGGTGCCCCGGATGTCGGCGACGGTCAGCAGGTACAGGGCCGTGAGGTGGCGCGCGTCGCCCACCTTGGCGGCGAAGGCGGCGATGACGTCGGGGTCGGACAGGTCTTCCTTCTGCGCCACGCGCGACATCGTTAGGTGGTGCTCGACGAGGAAGACGCACATCGCCGTGTCCTCTGCGCTCAGCCCGTGCTGGCGACTGAAGCTCCGCACCTCGACCGCGCCGAGCTCGGAGTGGTCGCCGCCGCGGCCCTTGGCCACGTCGTGGAAGAGGGCGGCGATGTAGAGCAGCTCCGGCGCGTCGAACTGCGCGGCCAGCTGCGAGCAGAACGGGTACTCGTGAACATGCTCGGGCACGAAGAAGCGCCGCACGTTGCGCAGCACCATCAGGATGTGCTGGTCCACGGTGTAGACGTGGAAAAGGTCGTGCTGCATCTGGCCGACGATGGCGCGGAAGACCCACAGGTAGCGGCCCAGCACCGAGGTCTGGTTCATCAGCCGGAAGGCATGCGTCTGGCCCTCGGGCGCGCGCAGCATGGCCATGAAGGTGGCGCGGTTGACTGGGTCGCGCCGCCAGGCGGCGTCCATCAGGCCGCGGGCGTTGTACAGCGCCCGCAGCGTGCTCGCCGAGAGGCCCTTGATGCCGGGCGTCTGCTGGTAGACCAGGAAGGTGCGCAGGATGGCGTGCGGGTCCTGCAGATAGAGGTCGTCGGTCGCCACTTCCAGCATGCGGCCGCGGTCCAGGAAGTCGATCTGGCCTTCGATGGGCCGCAGCAGCCCGGGCTGCGACTCGTTGATGTGCTCCTCCAGGTTCAGCAGCAGGATCTGGTGCAGCTGCGTGACGGCCTTGGCCGCCCAGTAGTAGCGCCGCATCAGCACTTCGGAGACGCGCTGCCCGCGCGTGGCCTCGAAGCCGAAGCTCTGGGCGACAGCGGTCTGCAGGTCGAAGACGAGCCGGTCCTCGCGCCGGCCGGCCACGGCATGCAGCCGCGCGCGGATCAGCGTGAGCTGGCCCTCGTTGCGCTGCAGCTGGCGGCTCTCGAACGGCGTGATGAGGCCGTGCTGCGCGAGCTCCTTCCAGGTCCGACCCAGCCCCGCCGCGCGCGCCACCCAGATCAGCATCTGCAGATCGCGCAGGCCGCCGGGGCTCTCCTTGCAGTTGGGCTCCAGCGCGTAGGGCGTGTCGTCGAACTTGGTGTGACGCTGCAGGCTTTCCAGCGTCTTGGCGCGGAAGAAGGCCCGCGGGTCCATGGCCAGCATGAAGCGCTCGTGCATGTGGCGGAACAGCTTTGCGTCGCCGGCCAGCGGCCGGGCCTCCAGCAGGGCCGTCTGCACGGTCACGTCGCCCTCGGACTCGCTCAGGCATTCACCCAGCGTGCGCACGGAGGAGCCGATCTCCAGGCCCACATCCCAACAGGCGGTGATGAAGCCCTCGATGGCCGTTTTCACCGGACCGGGAACGTGGGCTTCGGTGCCGTCGGGCAGCAGCACAAGCACGTCCACGTCGGAGTGCGGGAAGAGCTCGCCGCGCCCGTAGCCCCCCACGGCGGCAAGGCAGGCACCGTCGGGCATGCCGGCCTGCGTCCAGAGCGTGCGCAGCGTGTCGTCCACATGCCGGGCCAGCCGGTAGAGCAGGCGGCGGGCGCCGGCCTGCGTGGGGCGCTCGGCCAGGAAGCCGTCGATCAGCGCCTGCTTGCCGGCCTTGAACTGCTGGCGGAGATCGGCGAGCGTCGCCACGTCAGGCTGCAGCAGTCGCAGCAGTGGCAGCCTGCGTGATGAAGGCCGGTGGCGGCGGGCTGCCGGCGGAGAGGGTCATGACCTCATAGCCGGTGTCGGTGACGAGGATGGTGTGCTCCCACTGGGCCGACAGCGAGCGGTCCTTGGTGGCGATGGTCCAGCCGTCGCCCATCTCGCGGATCTCGCGGCGGCCGGCGTTGATCATGGGTTCGATGGTGAACATCATGCCGGGCACCAGTTCGTCCAGCGTGCCGGGGCGGCCGTAGTGCAGCACCTGCGGTTCCTCGTGGAAGACCTGGCCAATGCCGTGGCCGCAGAACTCGCGCACGATGGAAAAGCCGGCGTTCTCTGCGAAGGTCTGGATGGCGTGGCCGATGTCGCCCAGGCGCGCGCCCGGCTTGACCTTGGCGATGCCCTTCCACATGGCCTCATAGGTGAAGGCACACAGGCGCTTGGCGGCGATGGAGCCCTCGCCGACGACGAACATGCGGCTGGTGTCGCCATGCCAGCCATCCTTGATGACGGTGACGTCGATGTTGACGATGTCGCCGTTCTTCAGCGCCTTGTCGTTCGGGATGCCGTGGCAGACCACCTGGTTCACCGACGTGCAGATCGACTTGGGGTAGGGGATGTAGCCCGGCGGGCAGTAGTTCAGCGGTGCCGGGATGCCCTGCTGCACGTTGACGATGTGGTCGTGCGCCAGCTTGTCCAGCTCGTTGGTGGTGACGCCCGGCTTGACGTGCGCCGTGAGCATGTCCAGGACTTCGGACGCCAGGCGCCCGGCGATGCGCATGCCCTCGACATCGGCAGCGGTCTTGATCGTGATGGCCATGCGCCGATTATCTCAGTCAGCCCAGGTGACGGTGCCGGTCAACCATGTCGCCAACACGAGGATGCCGAAGGCGATGCGGTACCAGGCGAAAGGCACGAAATTGTGCGTGGCCACGTAGCGCAGCAGCCAGCGCACACAGGCCCAGGCGGCCAGGAAGCTGACGATGAAGCCGACGGCGAACATCGGTGCGTCGGCGATGGAGAGCGCGTGGCGCTCCTTCCAGAGGCTGTAGCCGCCGGCGGAGATCAGCGTCGGGATGGCGAGGAAGAAGGAGAAGTCCGTCGCCGCCTTGCGCGACAGGCCCAGCAACATGCCGCCGATGATGGTGGCGCCCGAGCGGCTGGTACCCGGGATCATGCCCAGGCATTGCACGAGGCCGACCTTGAGCGCGTCCAGCGCAGTCATGTCGTCCACCGTCTGCACGCGGGCGACGGGCTGGGCGCGCTTCTCGGCCCACAGGATGATCAGTGCGCCGACGATGAAGGCGCCGGCCACGACCGGGGCGTTGAAGAGGTGCGCCTTGATGGCCTTGTAGACCGTCAGCCCGACGAGGCCGGCCGGCAGGAAGCCGATGGCGATGTTCAGCACGAAGCGCTGCTGCTTGGCGCTGTTGGTGATGCCGCCCAGCGCCTCGCGGATACGCGCCCAGTAGACGATCAGCACGGCCAGGATGGCGCCGCTCTGGATGGCGATGTCGAAGACCTTCGACTTCGCGTCGGTCATGCCGAGCAGGCTGCCGGTGAGGATCAGGTGGCCTGTGGACGAGACCGGCAGGAACTCGGTCAGCCCCTCGACGATGCCCATGATGGCGGCTTTGATCAGCAGGATGACGTCCACGTACAACTCCGGAAAAGACAGCGAATGAAAAGGCGGCGCAGTGTAGCCAGACCCTGTTGCAGGACTCGTGCCGGAACTTGCCGCGGGCACATCTGCTGGCTACATTAATGACCCTTCGGTCATTAACTCTGCAGCCTTGACCATCGCCGCCCCCGCTCCCCGCCAACGCCGCAAGGACGCCCGCCCGCAGGAACTGCTGGACGCGGCGCTCGCGTTGTTCATCGAGAAGGGGTTCGCCGCGACGCGCAGCGAGGAGGTGGCGGCACACGCCGGCGTCGCCAAGGGCACGCTCTACCGCTACTACCCGAGCAAGGACGAGCTATTCAAGGCGATGGTGCGCGAGAACCTCTCGGTGCACATCGCCGAGTCGGCCGCCCAGGCGGCGCAGTACGAAGGCTCCATCGCCGAGTTGCTGAGCCAGATGATGAAGGCCTGGTGGGCCAAGGTCGGGCATGGCAAGGCCGGCGACGTCTGCAAGATCATGATGGTCGAGGCGCGCAACTTCCCGGAGCTGGCGGCGTTCTATGTCGACGAGGTCATCAATCCGTCCAAGCGGCTGATCGGCGGCCTCATCGACCGCGGCATCCGCAGCGGCGAGTTCCGCGCCGTGCCCATCGAAGCCACGGTGCACCTGCTGATCGCGCCCATGCTGCACATGCTGCTGCACGAGCATTCGTTCGGCAGCCACGACGCCTGCCAGCAGTCCATGAGCGCCGAGGAACTGCTGGACGCGCAGATGGCGCTGCTGCTGCACGGCCTGCTTGCAGATCCGCTCACCTAGAATTTTGCTTTTTGCCGTCCCCGCGCCCGGAGAACAAGATGAATCTCGAACAAGCCCGCTTCAACATGATCGAGCAGCAGATCCGCCCCTGGGACGTGCTGGATACCGGCGTGCTGGAGCTGCTGCACGTCGTGCATCGCGAAGACTTCGTGCCCGAGGCGCACCGGCACCAGGCCTTCGTCGACATCGAGCTGCCGCTGACCGCCACCCGCCGCATGCTGGCGCCCAAGGTGGAGGCGCGCCTGCTGCAGGAGCTGAAGGTGCAGCGCCACGAAAAGGTGCTTGAGATCGGCGCCGCCACGGGTCACCTCGCCGCGCTGCTCGGCCACAAGGCGCAGCGGGTCATCGCCGTCGAGGCCGATGCCGGGCTGGCCGCGCAGGCCGCCGCCAACCTGCGGCGTGCCGGCGTGCTGAACGCCAGCGTGCTGAACCAGGACGGTGCCGCCGGCCTGCCGGCCGAACAGCCCTTCGACGTCATCCTGCTGTCAGGCTCCGTGGCCACGGTGCCGCAGGCGCTGCTGGACCAGCTCAAGGTCGGCGGCCGGCTGGCGGCCATCGTCGGCAACGACCCGGTGATGCGTGCCGTCCTCGTGACGCGCACCGGCGCGGGCGATTTCCGCACCGTGGAGCTGTTCGACACGGTGGCCGGCCGCCTGCCCGGGTTCGCCGAAGCGCCGGCCTTCAGCTTCTGATCGAGCCGCTTGGACGCCGCCGCTCGTCGCTGCCAATTGCCGCTTGCCGCCTTGTTGGGGCAACTCGTCACATGGCTTCAGTCACCGGCGGGCTTTGCGTCTATAACCCCGGCCGCTGCTTAAAACATCGCTCCAGCCAAGGAACTTCATGCCCTTCGTCAACGCCCATCGCCTGATCCTGCAACCGCTGGCGCTTGCCGTCGGCCTTCTGCTCGCCGGCGCGGCCCAGGCCCAGAGCCTGCAAGAGCTCTACGACGCTGCGCGGGGTTATGACGCCACCTACCTGGCCACCAAGGCCAGCGCGGATGCCGCCGCGGCACGCGCCGCCCAGGCGGAGGCGCTGCTGAAGCCGTCGCTCGGCCTGTCCGCATCGGCCACGCAGACGCGTCAGGACCCGCCGAACGGCAGCAACCTCAACTCGCGCACCCTCACGGCAGGCCTGCAGGGCCGGTATTCGGTCTACAACGCCGCCAACGTGCCGACCATCGACCGCGCCCGCCGTGGCTATGCCGTGGCACAGGCCGACCTGGAGAGCGCCGAGCAGGAACTGATCGTGCGCCTGGCAACGGCTTATTTCGACGTGCTGGCCGCCAAGGACGCGTTGACCACCTCGCAGGCCAACAAGGCCGGCATCTCCGAACAGCTCGCCTCGGCCAAGCGCAATTTCGAGGTCGGCACGGCCACCATCACCGACACGCGTGAAGCCCAGGCGCGCTACGACCTCGCCGTCGCGCAGGAACTGGCCGCCGACAACGACCTGCGCGTCAAGCGCGTCACGCTGGACCAGTTCGTCGGCCGGGTCGGCGTCGAGCCCAAGGGCCTGGCCGTGCCGGTGGCGCTGCCGGCGCTGCCCAGCACCAACGTCGACACCTGGGTCGCCACGGCCGACGACCAGCATCCCGCCGTGCGCCGTGCCCGCCTGGGCCTCGAAGTGGCGCAGCTCGACACGCAGATCGCACGGGCCGGCGAGCGGCCGACCCTGGACGCCAATGCCACGGTGGGTGGCCAGAACCTGCACAACAACCTGGACGGCATTGCCGCGCAGTCGACGGGCGTCGGCACCAGCAAGACGGCCAGCATCGGCCTGACGCTGAGCTTCCCGCTCTACACCGGCGGCCTGACGCAGAACCGCATCCGCGAAACCCTGGTGCTGGAGGAAAAGGCCCGCAACGACCTCGACTACGCGCGCCGCGCCGTCGCCGAGGCCACGCGCCGCGCCTTCTTCGGCGTGCAGTCGCTGAAGGCGCAGGTCAGCGCCTACGAGGCGGCGGAATCGTCCACCAAGCTGGCACTGGAGGCCACGCAGCTGGGCTACAAGGTCGGCGTGCGCGTGAACCTGGACGTGCTGAACGCCCAGACGCAGCTGTATTCGACGCAGCGCGACCTGGCCAAGGCGCGTTACGACGTCGTCGTCAACAGCCTCAAGCTGCGCCAGGCCTCGGGCCAGCTGCGCGCCGAGGACCTGAGCGCGGTCAACACGCTGCTCGCAAAGTAGCGCGACCGCATCGTCAGACCGGCCCCGCCATTGGCGGGGCTTTTCTTTGCCGCTTTCGTCGCGCTAGAGCGCGTTGATCGGGATGCGCAGATAGGCCACGCCGTTGTCGTCGGCCGGTGGCAGCTGGCCGGCGCGGATGTTCACCTGGATGGACGGCAGGATGAGGGTCGGCACCTCCAGCGTCGCGTCCCGTGCCTGGCGCATCGCCACGAACTCCGCTTCGCCAATGCCGTCGTGCACATGGATGTTGCGCGCCCGCTGCTCGGCGACGGTCGTCTGCCAGGCGGCAGCACGGCCGGGTGGCGGGTAGTCGTGGCAGACGACCGTCGCCGAGC
>SEEY01000703.1 GCA_004211235.1 Rubrivivax sp. | reverse complement strand
GAGATGATCGTGGCGCGCCTGGCGCAGTTCGGCAAGCTCGGCGGCTTCCACTTCAACGACAGCAAGTACGGCGACGACGACCTGGACTCGGGCTCCATCGACCCCTTCCAGCTCTTCCTCGTCTTCAACGAACTGGCCGATGCCACGCTGCGCGACGGCAGCTTTGCCCCCGCCTACATGCTGGACCAGTCGCACAACGTGACCGACCCCATCGAGAGCCTGATGAGCAGCGCGGTGGAAGTGCAGCGCGCCTTCGTGCAGGCCGCCATGGTCGACCGCGCCGCGCTCGCCGGCTTCCAGGAAGCCAACGACGCGCTGCAGTCCGCGCAGACGCTGAAGAAGGCCTTCCGCACCGACGTCAGCCCCATCCTGGCGATGGCGCGACTGCGCTCGGGCGGCGCCATCGATCCGGTGGCGGCCTACCGCGCCAGCGGCTACCGCGATCAGGTCGCGGTGAAGCGTCCGCCGAAGGCCGGCGCGTCGGGTTCCGGCATCGTCTGAAGAGAAACGAAGCCAGCCACAGGGGCACAGAGATACAGAGAGATCTGTCTTCTCTGTGCCTCTGCGTCCTTGGTGGCTTGTCTTCCTTTGAATCGATGAGGGGACGCGAGACTTGAACGCGCACGACTTCGGCGCCCTCGGTGATGGCATCACGCTCAACACCCGCGCCCTTCAGGCCGCCATCGACGCCGCTGCGGTGAAGCGCGCCACGCTGCGCATTCCGCGCGGCACCTACCTGACCGGCGCCCTCTTCCTGAAGAGCGGCATGACGCTGCATCTGGAAGCCGGCGCCACGCTGCTCGGCTCCCGCAGCCTGGCCGACTACCCGCTGCTGCCCACGCGCGTGGCCGGCATCGAGATGCGCTGGCCGGCCGCCCTCGTCAACATCTATGGCGAGCAGGACGTGAGCGTCACCGGCGAAGGCTGCATCGACGGCGATGGCCAGGTGTTCTGGGACAGCTACTGGGCCCTTCGCGCCCTCTATGAGCCGCGCGGACTGCGCTGGGCATCGGACTACGACTGCCAGCGCCCGCGGCTGATCCAGGTCTTCGAATCGGCCCGCGTGACCATAGGCGGCGGCCTGCTGCTGCGCCGCTCGGGCTTCTGGACGCTGCACCTCTGCTACAGCGAGGACGTGACGGTCGACGGCATCACCATCCGCAACAACGACGAAGCCCGCGGTCCGTCGACGGACGGCATCGACATCGACTCCTCGCGCCGCGTGACCATCCGCCATGCCGACATCGCCGTCAACGACGACGCCCTCTGCCTGAAGGCCGGCCGCGACGCCGACGGCCTGCGCGTGGCGCGGCCCTGCGAGGACATCAGCATCAGCGACTGCATCGTCCGCGAGGGCGCCGCCGGCCTGACCTTCGGCAGCGAGACCTCGGGCGGCTTCCGGCGCATCACGGCCGCGCGCATCGCCGTCTATGCGCCCGTACCGGTCGGCCTGCTGTTCAAGAGCGCGCCGACGCGTGGCGGCTTCATCGATGGCGTCCACATCAGCGACCTGACGCTGCACGATGTGCCGGTCGTGATGCGCGCGACGATGAACTGGAACCCGGCCTACAGCCGCGCCCGCATTCCCGACTGCGAGACGGCCGGCGCTCCGGCGCACTGGCAAGCCCTCGCGCGCACTGTGCCGGCCGAGCTCGGCCGCACGCACGTGGCCGGCGTGACGATCGAGCGGCTGCACGCCCGCGGCGCCGACGTCGCCTTCGAGGTGGATGCGGATGCCGAGGCGCCGCTGCGGCACTTCCGGTTCAGCGGGCTGGACATGGAGGCAAAGCGCGGCGGCCATGTGCTGGACGTGCTCGGCTGGCGCTTCGACGACGATTGCCGGCTGCAGCTCGGCGCGCCCATCACGGTGAGCCCGGACGTCAAGCTGGCAGGCCTCGCACCCGAGCATTGGCGCGCGGACGCCAGCCAGCAGCGCCGCGACGTATCGGCCCTGCCGATGCACGAGCAGGACGTGCTGTAGAACAACAAGGAGACAAGACGATGAGCGATGAGATTCGCGCCTTCAAGATGCAGCTGAAACCCGGCGTGGTCGCCGAGTACAAGAAGCGCCACGACGAGCTGTGGCCCGAGCTGGCCGAGGCGCTGCGCAGTGCCGGCATCCACGACTACTCCATCTTCCTGGACGAGAGCACGCTCAGCCTGTTCGCCGTGCTCAAGTTGAAACCCGGCATGCCCATCGACGAGCTGCCGACCCTGCCCGTCATGCGCCGCTGGTGGGACTACATGGCCCCGCTGATGGACGTCGAAGCCGACAACAAGCCGCGCCAATGGGCACTGCCCTCCGTCTTTCACTTTGCGGGCTGATCCTCGCAGC
>SEEY01000702.1 GCA_004211235.1 Rubrivivax sp. | reverse complement strand
GCGCGGCCGTCGCAGGTGGCGATGGCTGCGCCCCACAGCTCCACGGCTTCCTCGTAGAGCTTGACCTGGGCCTGCAGCGGCTGGCTCTGCGACTGCGCGGTGGCGGCCTTCAGGTCGGCCGACAGCGCGCAGTCGCAGAGCCAGCCGCTGCAGGCCCAGGTCAAGCTCTACGAGGAAGCCGTGGAGCTGTGGGGCGCAGCCATCGCCACCTGCGACGGCCGCGCCCGCGAGCGCGCCCAGCGCAACCTGGCCGACAGCGAGAAGGCGCACGACGCGCTGGCCGAGAAGCTGCAGTCCGGCAGTCAGTGCGAGAGCGCCCACCGCGACGCCGGCGCCCTGCAGGAACTCGCACGCACGGCCTTCAGCGAGCGCCGCTTTGCCGACGCGGCCAGCCTGTACCGCAAGTCCGAGGGCATGTGGGAAGTGGCCGTCGAGCAATGCAGCGGCAGCCAGCAGCAGACCGCCCAGCGCCGCCAGGAGCAGAGCGCCATCGACGGCCACAACGCCGAGTTCTGCGCGCCGCCGTTCGAGCGGGCGCGCGAGTTCTCCAGCAAGCTGCGCAACAGCGGTGCCGCGCTGCCGCTGGCCGAGCGCCAGACGCAGAGCCAGATCGGCGAGACGCTGTGGCGCGACACGGCCGGCCAGTGCAAGGGCAGCGCCCAGGAGCTGGCGATGAACAGCGCCATGGCGATCGCGCGCGAGCGGGGCACGCCCTGGGTGTCGACGCCACTGCCGGGCGCGCCACCGGCGCCGAAGCCTGCGGCAGCGACGGCCGTGGCCGCGGCATCCAAGCCAGCGGGGGGCGGGCCCGCAGCGGCTCCGGCGGCCGGCAGGCCGTCGCAGGCGACGACGGCGCCGACAGGCGCAGCCGCCGCCGTCACCACGGCTGCCGCCGCCGCGGCCACCGCTGCGAACACGGCAAACACCGCCAACACCGCGACAGCGCCACTGCGCCAGGCCGCCGCCGCACCCGTCACACCGTTGGCAACTGCGGCCACCCCGGCCGCAGTGGCAGCCGCAGAGCCCAAGCTGTTCGACCGCAGCGCCGGCGACACCCGCTACGTCGGCCAGTTCGTGCGCAACGACGACGACACCGTCAGCGGCACCGGCCGGGTCGAGTGGAAGAACGGCGATGTCTACGAAGGCCCGCTGACGCACAGCCGGCGCGAGGGCGTCGGCGAGATCCGCTGGGCCAGCGGCCAGCGCTACAAGGGCGAGTGGGTGAATGACCGTGCCACCGGCCGCGGCCTGATGGCCTTTGCCAACGGCAACCAGTTCGACGGCACGCTGCTGGACGGCCAGCCCGAAGGCGAAGGCAAGCTCACCTATTCGTCGGGCGACGTCTACACCGGCCAGATCAGGAACGGCGTTCCGCACGGCCGGGGCAGCTATGTCTGGATGAGCGGCCAGCGCTACGAAGGCGACTGGGTCAACGACAAGCCGCAGGGCGCGGGCAAGATGCGCTTCGCCAATGGCAACCAGTACGAGGGCCAGTTTGCGGGCGGCCTGCCGCAGGGCAAGGGCCGCATGGTTTACCCGAGCGGCGACATCTACGAAGGCGAGTTCGATGCCGGCAAGGCCAACGGCGACGGCAAATACGCCTGGAAGAGCGGCGAGCGCTACGAAGGCGCCTGGGCCCGCGGCCTGAAGCACGGCCACGGCATCTTCCACTGGCCCACGGGCGACCGCTGGGAGGGTGTGTTCAAGGATGACGAACGCACCGACGACGGCTTCACGGTTCGAAAAGGCAGCTGACAGCCTCGTCCGCTACGCTCAAGGCATCACCTACGGAGATCCCTCAATGAAGACCCTGCTCACCACCGCCGCCCTGGCCATCGCCTTCCTGGCTCCGGCCGCCGAAGCGCGCGTCGCCAAGCACCAGGACAGCCACGCCAGCGCCACCGTCAAGGCCAAGACCGGCAAGAAGGCCGGCAAGGCCAAGCACAAGAAGCACGCCAAGAAGGCCTCACACAAGACCGGCCTCTGACCCGGCCGCCGACGCGCGGCGCAGCGGCAGGCGCAGGCTGACCTGCGTCCCTGCACCCCGGACGCTGGCCCAGTCCAGCGCTGCGCCCAGCGCCTCGGCGCGCAGCCGCATGCTGGCCAGGCCCTGGCCGGCTCGTGGTGCGTTCGAATCGAAACCGCAACCGTCGTCGTCGATGCGCACCTCCAGCGCATCGCCCGCCTGTCGGGCCGACAGGCTCAGCGTGCGCGCCTGTGCATGCTTGATGACATTGGTCATCGCCTCCTGGATCAACCGCAGCACCTGCAGTGCCAGCGCCGGCTCCAGCCAGGGCAGCGGCGGCATGTCGGCCATCTGCCATTCCAGCGTCAGACC
>SEEY01000701.1 GCA_004211235.1 Rubrivivax sp. | reverse complement strand
TAGACCGGCTTGCCGCTGGCCTCGGCCGCCGCGGCCAGCGGCAAGCCGGTCTACGAGCCGGGCGGGGGCCTGCGCGACGCCTATGTCGGCATCGGCTTCAGGCATGCCATCGACGGCCACTGGTTCGTCTTCGGCTCGGCCAGCAGCAGTCGCCTGCTCGGGCCGGTGGCCGACAGCCCGCTGGTCGAAAGGCCCAGCAACCGGTCGATGGCCATCGGCGTGGCCTGGCGCAACTAGAGCTTGATGCGCCCGCGCCAGATGTCCGCGTACATGACCCAGTCGCCCATCAGGCTGTAGAGCGGGTACTTGAAGGTCGCCGGCCGGTTCTTCTCGAAGAAGAAATGGCCGAACCAGGCGAAGCCGTAGCCGCATAACAGGCCGTTGAGCCCCCAGACAGCCTGCCCGGTCGTGAACAGCTGCCACAGGCAGACCAGCACCAGCGTCGAACCGACGAAATGCAGGCGGCGATTGCGGCGGTCACCGTGCTCGCGCAGGTAGAAGGGATAGAAGTCGGCGAAGCGGTCGAAGCGTTGGGCGGCCATGCCCGATTCAAGCGCTTCGACGCGTCCCCGGCATGGTGTTTTCTATGGGGTGGAAGCGCGGTCTTTGTGTGCTATGTTGCCCATGCAACAGGGCCTTCTCGGGCCCCAACCCCTGGAGGCCTCCCATGAAAGTCGTCGATATCCTGCGTGTCAAAGGTGGCACCTTGTTCACCGTCACGCCCGACGAGCCGCTCGGGGAATCGCTGGCCGTCATGGCCGAGCGCGACATCGGCTCCCTCGTCGTCATGGAGCATGGCGACCTGGTCGGCATGCTGACCTTCCGTGAGGTCATCCAGGCCGTCGTCAAGAACGGCGGCGCCTTCGGATCGACCAGCGTGCGCTCGGTGATGGACGACGCGCCGCTGACCTGCACGCCCGAGACCGAGATCGACGAAGTGCGCCGCATGATGCTGGGCCGCCATGCGCGCTACATGCCGGTCATGAACGGCAAGACGCTGATGGGCGTGATCTCGCTGTACGACGTCGCCAAGGCCGTCGTCGACAGCCAGGACTTCGAGAACCGCATGCTCAAGGCCTATATCCGCGACTGGCCGGTGGAAGAGAACGCCGAGCCCGAATCCAAGTTGTGAGGCCGGACCGAGGGCAGCGCCTGCGCGCTGTCCGACGCCTGCCGAACGACATCAGGCATGCACGCCTGATGGCATGAGCAAGCGGTTCGCATCCCGACAAGGCGGCCTTGCGAGGCCGCTTTTGCTTGATGGCGCCACCTAAAATCGAAGGCATATGTCAGGCAGCACTTTCGGCGAACTCTTCCGCGTCACCAACTTCGGCGAAAGCCATGGCCCCGCCATCGGCTGCGTCATCGACGGCTGCCCGCCCGGCATGGCGCTCAGCGAGGCCGACATCCAGCCCGAGCTGGACCGCCGCCGCCCCGGCACCAGCCGCCACGTCACGCAGCGCAACGAGCCGGATGCGGTGAAGATCCTGTCCGGTGTCTACGAAGGCCTGACCACCGGCACGCCGATCTGCCTGCTGATCGAGAACACCGACCAGCGCAGCAAGGACTACGGCAACATCCTCGACACCTTCCGCCCGGGCCATGCCGACTACACCTACTGGCGCAAGTACGGCCTGCGCGACCCGCGCGGCGGCGGCCGCTCCTCGGCGCGGCTGACGGCGCCGATGGTGGGCGCCGGCGCGGTGGCGCGCAAATGGCTGAAGGCCGCCTACGGCACCGAGTTCCGCGGCTGCATGACGCAGCTCGGCGAGATCGAGATCCCGTTCGAGGGCTGGCAGCACGTCGGCGAGAACCCCTTCTTCGCCGCCAACGCCAGCAGCATCGCCGCGCTGGAGGCCTACATGGACGCCCTGCGCAAGTCCGGCGACTCCGTCGGCGCGCGCATCCGCGTCGAGGCCACCGGCGTGCCGGTCGGCCTGGGCGAGCCGCTGTTCGACAAGCTGGACGCCGACATCGCCTACGCGCTGATGGGCATCAACGCCGTCAAGGGCGTGGAGATCGGCGCCGGCTTCGGCGTCGTGGCGCAGCGCGGCAGCCAGCACGGCGACGAGCTGAGCCGCGACGGCTTTGCCAGCAACAACTCGGGCGGCATGCTGGGCGGCATCTCCACCGGCCAGGACATCGTCGCCAGCATCGCCATCAAGCCCACCAGCTCCATCCGCACACCCAAGGCCAGCATCGACCGCGCCGGCAACCCGGCCGTCGTCGAAACCTTCGGCCGCCACGACCCGTGCGTGGGCATCCGCGCCACACCCATCGCCGAAGCGATGCTGGCGCTGGTGCTGATGGACCATGCGCTTCGGCACCGCGCGCAGTGCGGTGA
>SEEY01000700.1 GCA_004211235.1 Rubrivivax sp. | reverse complement strand
TCGCTGCGAAGCGCCTGTGCGGCCTTGCGGTCGAGCGCACCACGCCCCGGCCGGCCTGCCTGACTTTCTCCACCCTGCCGGCCGTGAATCCGACCGCGTCAGGCAGCCGTCGCAGCACGCCCGTCGGAGACACTCCCCGGCGCCACACCGCAACCCTGCCGACGTGAAACCTGCCGCCCTGTTCCTGCTGACCCTGGCCCTCGCGTGCCTTCGCGCCCAGGCTGCGATGCCACCCGGCGAGCTCATCGACAGGCTGGGTGTGCAGATGCGCCAGTCACTCAGCGCCACGCCGCCCAATGAACAGCCGCGCGACGACGTCGAACGGGCCGTGGCAGGCGAGATCGCCGAGCTGATCCACGGGCAGCCGGGCCATGCCTCGCTGACCGCGCCCGACGGCCAGGGCCGCACGCCGTTGATGCAGGCGGTCAGCGGTGGCTACCTGCTGGTCGTCAAGGCGCTGCTGACCGACGCCAGCGTGCGGCAGGCCATCAACCAGGCCGATGCCGCCGGCGAGACCGCCTGGATGAAGGCGCAGTTCGCGCCCGGCATGACGCTGGCGGCCTGCCAGCCCGGTGCGTTGACGCTGGATCGCTACCCGCTGCTCCTGCCCTATCTGCAGCGCATGGGTGTGCTGATGTCCGGCAGCCGGTCCGTGGTCGCGGCCATCACCCAGGCTCTGGAAGAGGCCGGCGCCGACCGGAACGCCGACGCGGCGCACGAGGGCTGGCTGGCGCGCTGCCCCAACACCGCCCCGGAGCTGCGCGCGGCACTCGCGCGTGGCGACCTGCAGACCAGCCTCATCAACGACGCACTCCAACGGCAGCTCGGTTTCAACAAGACCTACGCGGCCGGCCTGGCCAGCATCGCGCAACGGCCGCCGTCGGAGATGAAGTTCATCCCACCGAGCCGCCGGCCGGAGAGCATCACGGCGCTGCGCTGCGCCAGGCTGCCGCGCCCGACCCTGACCGGGGGGTTGAACTGGACCGGCACATTGCATCTGCGCGTCGTCGCCGCAACGCGCGCCGGCGTCGTCGAGGTGGCGGACTTCACGCTGCTGTCGAACGACATTCCTGAGCCCTACGTCGTCGACCATTTCCGCGGCGCACTCATCCGTGCCCTGTCGGGCTACCAGTGCGAAGGCGATCATGTCTTCGAGCAGGAGTTCCGGTTCAAGGTCGAATGACAACCCTCCGCCTGCCCATGCGCTTCCGCCTCCCACGCTCCGCCACACGCTTCGCGACGCTCCTCAACTGGCTCTTCGCCGCCCTCCTGCTGTCGCTGCAGCCTGCGCACGCCGAGCCGCAGCGGACGCCGAGCCAGATCATGGACAAGCTGGACGTGGAGATCCGCCAGATCCTGGCCGACCCCAAGGCGACGCGCACACCCGACGACGCCGAGCGGGCCGCTGCCGAGAAGATCACCGCGCTCGTGCGTAGCGCCGAGGGTCACCTGTCGCTGACCCAGCCCGACGACCAGGGACGCACACCGCTGATGCTGGCTGCCAGCGCCGGCTATGCGCAGGTCGTGACGGCGCTGTTGGCAGATCCCAGCGTGAGGCTGGCGATCAACGCCCCCAACGGAGCGGGCGAGACGCCCTGGATGGTGGCCAGCTTCGCACCCACGCTGACTCTGGTGGCATGCCACCCCGGCATGCTCACACGCGAACGCTACGCGCTGCTGCCGCCTTATCTGGCGCGCATGGGCTATCTGCTCAAGACGCGCGCCACGGCGATGGGCACCATCGTTCGCGCGCTCGAATCGGCCGGAGCCGAACCCCAGCCCGAGGCGGGCAGGCGCGCCTGGCTGGCCCGCTGCCCCAACACCTCGGCCGAACTGCGCGAGGCGTTGACGCGTGAAGGGGACCTGCTGCAGACCCTGGTTGCGCATGCCGTCGCCCGGCAGCGCGAGTTCAACAACGCTGCGGTGCATTCCGTCAGCAGCCTGCCAGCCACACCGCCCAAGGGCATGAGGTTCATCACGGCGAACCCGAACGATCGCGCCACGAGCCTGCGCCTCCCGGCGCTGCTGCAGATCCAGGACATGCGCTGCGTGAAGATGCCCAAGCCGAAACTCCAGGGCACGATCAACTGGTCGGGCGAGGTGCTGCTGAAGGTCATCGCGAACACGCGGGCGGGCGTCGTTGAAACGGCCGACATCGACCTGCTGAACTTCTCTGGCCGAAACGAGGCCGGCGTGCTGCCGTACTTCCGCGCCATCATCCTGCAGACGCTGGCCGGGTACGAATGCGAAGGCGAGAACATCTTCGAGCAGACGTTCCAGTTCAGGATCGATTGAGCCCGGCGACCTGCCCGTGATCCCGGCCCCGTATGCTGCCCACGTGAAATCCTTCAGCC
>SEEY01000699.1 GCA_004211235.1 Rubrivivax sp. | reverse complement strand
CTTGCTGATCGAGGCGGCGCGGCGCGTGATCAGCAGCAGCTTGGCATGCGTCTTGTAGCCGACGATGCCGTACACCAGCTGCGCGCCGACGGCCTCCAGCCGCTCGGCCCAGTTGATGTTGGCCTCCTCGTCGAAGCGTGCCTTCAGCTCCACGACGCACATCACCTCCTTGCCGCGCCGCGCCGCCTCGATCAGCAAGTCCATCAACTCCGACTTGGCGCCGGTGCGGTAGATGGTCTGCTTGATGGCCAGCACGTCCGGATCGTTGACCGCCTCGCGCAGCAGTTGCACGACGGGCTCGAAGCTCTCGAAGGGATGGTGCAGCAGCACGTCGCCCTTCTTCAGCTTCTCGAACATCGACTTGTGGCGCGGGAGCCGGCCGGTGGGCCAGGCGGGCTCGAAGGGCTTGAAGCGCAGGTGCGGCGCATCGGTCTGGTCGATGAGCTCGTTCAAGCGCACGAGGTTGACCGGACCGTTGACGCGGTACAGCGCCGCGTCGGGCAGGCGGAACTGCTGCAGCAGGAACTCCGACAGCTCGGCCGGACAGGTGTTGACGACCTCCAGCCGCACGGCGCGGCCGAAGTGACGCGTCGTCAGGCCCGAGCGCAGCGCATGGCGCAGGTTGGCGAACTCCTCTTCATCGACTTCCAGGTCGGAGTCGCGCGTGACGCGGAACTGCGAGAAGGCCTCGACCTTGCGGCCGGGAAAGAGTTCTTCCAGGTGGGCGCGGATGACGCTGGTCAGCAGCACGAAGGCCTGGCGGCCGTCGCTCACGGCGGCCGGCAGCTTGATGACGCGCGGCAGCACGCGCGGCACCTTGACGATGGCGATGCGGTTGTCGCGGCCGAAGGCGTCCTTGCCCGAGAGCCGGGCGATGAAGTGCAGCGACTTGTTGGCCACCTGCGGGAAGGGGTGGGCCGGGTCCAGGCCCACGGGCACCAGCAGCGGCTTGACCTCCCGCTCGAAGAACTTGCGCACCCACTGCCGCTGCGGCTCGTCACGGTCGGCATGGTTCAGGATGACGATGTGCTGCCGGTGCAGCAGCGGCCCGAGGCGTTCGTTGAAGACGTGGTACTGCTCGTCGATCAGCGTGTGGGCAGCGCGGCCGACGCGGTCGACATCCTGGCCGGTGACGGTGCTGAGCGGGTCGCGCGCGGCGTCCAGCATGTCGGCGAAGCGCACCTCGAAGAACTCGTCGAGGTTGCTCGACACGATGCAGATATAGCGCAGCCGCTCCAGCAGCGGCACGTCCTCGCGTTGCGCCTGGGCGAGGACGCGGCGGTTGAACTCGAGGATGGCCTGTTCGCGGTTGAGCAGCTTCAGCGGAATGGCGGTGGTCATGATGAAAAGTGTATGAACGCTTTATGACAACCGTGTTGAAACCCGGGGGGGGCGTGGCCCGAGGTCCGGATAATCCGCCGATGCATTTGATGATTCCCCATGCCAGCGCGCTGGACGAAGCGGCGCGGCATGCGCTGTCCGGCCTGGCCCTGCCGAACCTGGCGGCCCAGCTGGCGCGGCTCAGCCCGGCCGAGACCTGGGGCAGCGACGAGTTCTCTGCGCAACCACCGCACCATGTGGCGCTGGCCGCACTGCGCGGGCAGGCCGAGCCCAGCGCCGCCGCATGGGCGGTGGACGCCGGTCCCGAGCTCAACTGGGCGCTGATGACGCCGGTGCATCTGGCGGTCGGCGCGGACAGCGTGGACGTGCTGACGCCGGCGGCGCTGAACCTGTCGGAATCCGAATCGGCGCACTTCGCCGGGCTGCTGCGCAGTCTGTGGCCCGACAGCGAAGGCTGGCAGTGGCGGCTGCTGGAGGCCCAGCGCTGGGCCATCGGCCACGCCACCGCGCTGGACGGCCTGAGCGCCGCCAGCATCGAGCGGGCCGCCGGCCAGCCCATCGAACCCTGGCTGCCCGACAGCCGCGTGTTGCGCCGCTGGCAGAACGAGGCCCAGATGCTGCTGCATGGCAACGCGCTGAACGAGGCCCGCGAAGCGCGCGGCGAGCTGCCCGTCAACTCGGTGTGGATCGGCGATATCGGTCGCAGCAGTGGCCGCGCCAACGGCGGCACGGACGACGTGACCGTCGACGCCCGCCTGACGGCGCCGCTGTTGAACGGCGACCTCGCCGCCTGGACCGACGCCTGGCAGCGGCTGGACGCCGGCCCGCTGGCCGCGGAGCTGAGCAGCCTGACGCTCGCGGGCGAGCGCCTCGCGCGTCGTTTCACCGCGCAGCCGCTGTCCTTCGTCGAGAAGCTGAGGCGCCGGTTCAAGGCGGCCGACGTGGCCGCCGTGCTGGAGGCGTTGTGAAGCGGGCCGAGCGCTGGGCCGCTCCCGAGCCGGACCGCATCCCCTGGGGG
>SEEY01000698.1 GCA_004211235.1 Rubrivivax sp. | reverse complement strand
GTGTAGGCAGCGCCCGCGATTTGTCACGGGCAGATTCCGCACGAACGGCCGGTTAGTTCGCCGACGCTTCCGCGGGCGGCAAGGGCAGCGTCAGGCGCACGCGCAGCCCCGGGCCGCCATGGGCATCGAGCAGCGCCAGCCGGCCGCCGTGGCGGGCGGCGATGTCGGCCGCGATCGCCAGGCCCAGCCCCGTGCCGGTGCCGCTGGCCTGGTCGCCGCGCCGAAAGCGCAGCAGCGCCGCGGGCCGGTCGGCCGCCGGGATGCCGGGGCCGTTGTCCTCCACCTCCAGCCACGGCCCGTCGACCGAGGTGCCGCAGCGCACCGTGATGCGCGCGCCGGCGCCGGCGTAGCTGACGGCGTTGTGGATGAGGTTCTCGAGCAGCTCGCGCAGCAGGAAGGCATGGCCGAGCGCGGGCGCGTCGGCGAGCTCGAAGCCGAGGTCCACGCCGGCGGGCAGCGCGCGGTGCGCCCAGTCCTGGCCGCTTTCCATGGCCGTGTCGCGCAGGTCGATGCGCTGGCCGACGTCCACGCTGCGGTCCTCGGCCCGCGCCAGCGACAGCAGCTGCTGCGCCAGCCGCGCGCTGCGCACCACACGTTCGCGCAGCCGTTGCAGCAGCGGGTCCATGCGCTGGTCGTGCGGCTCCAGCAGCGCCAGCTCGATCTCGGTCTGCAACGAGGTCAGCGGCGTGCGCAGCTGGTGGGCGGCGTCGGCCAGGAACTCGCGCTGCGTCTCGGCGGCGCGGCCCAGGCGTTCGAACAGGCGGTTGAACGCGGCCTGCAGCGGCACCAGCTCGCGCGGCAGCCGGGCCGTCAGCGGCGTCAGGCGGTGCAGGTCGCGGCGCTCCAGTTCGACGCTCAGGCCGGTCAGCGGCGCCAGGCCCTGGCGGATGGCCCAGCCGGCAGCCAGCGCCATCAGCACGGCCAGCGCGACGCCGTTCAGCGCCACGAAGGTGGCGATCTCGCGCTGCAGCGCGTCGCGCTTGTGCAGCGTCTCGGCCACCAGCACCTGGCAGGCGCCGCCGCCGCAGTCGCGCCCGAGCTGCACGAGGCGCAGCTGGCGGTCGCGCAGCCGCACGTCGCCGTAACGGACGCTGCCGGCCGCCTGCGGCCTGGGCCGTGGCTGCAGTTCGGCGAGGCCGGCATCGCCCTGCAGCACCTCGCCACCCGGGCCGAGCACGAGGTAGAAGACGTCGTCCTGGCGGTCGAAGCGCAGCGCGCGGTCCATCGTCGCGCTGATGTCGATGCGCGGCTCGCCGCTGCGCAAGTCGATCTGCCCGGCCAGCGTCAGCGCGGTGTCCTCCAGGCCTTCGTCCAGCCAGCTCTGCGCGCTCTGCTGCACCTGCCCGTACAGCGCCGCGCCGAGCACCGGCAACACCACCACCAGCGGCAGCAGCAGCCAGCCGAACAGCCGGCGGTGAAGGCTGGATCGTCCGCCTTCAGCCAACGGCTTCAGCCTATTTCCTCGAGGAGATAACCGAGCCCGCGCACGGTGCGCAGCTGCAGGCCGCCCGGCTCGATCTTGGCGCGCAGGCGGGAGAGGCAGACTTCGATGGCGTTGTCGCTGACGCCCTGGTCCCAGGCATTGCTGGCCAGCGCGATGTGCTCCTTCGGCACGACCTTGCCGGCCCGCGCCATCAGGAAGCCGAGCACGTCCCATTCGCGCGCCGACAGCGCCAGCGGCTCGTCGTCGATGTATGCGCGGCGGGCTTCCTGGTCGATGCGCACGCGGGCCAGCTGCAGCTGGTTGCTGGTACGCGCCTGGCTGCGCCGCACCAGCGCACGGGCGCGGGCGACGAGCTCGGTCAGCGCGAAGGGCTTGACGAGGTAGTCGTCGGCACCGCCCTCCAGGCCGCGCACGCGGTCCTCGACGGCGTCGCGCGCGGTGAGGATGAGCACCGGCACGGCGAGGCCTTCAGCACGCACGCGGCGCAGCGTCTCGAAGCCGTCGATGCCGGCCAGGCCGATGTCCAGGATGAGCAGGTCGTAGGCGTCCTCGCGCAGCGAGCGCGGCACCGGCTCGCCGCGGGCGGAGCAGTCCACCACCCAGCCCTGGGAACGCAGGGCGCGGGCGGTCGTTTCGACCAGATGTTCGTCGTCTTCGACGAGAAGGATGCGCATGGGCCGGCAGTATGGCGCGAGACGCCTGCGGGCGCTGACTGAGGGCTGTCACGGGGCGTCGCGGTCTGCGCCACGCCAGGCGGCATGACGTCCGGTTTGCGGCCGGACCCGTCGTTATGCTGGCACTCCCCCGAGCTGAAGCCCCCCCGCCATGCGCCTGCCCCACCGCCTTGCCGCCCGAGCCCTGCTGTTGCCGCTGCTGCTGCCGCTGCTGGCCACGGCGGCGCCTTCGTCGCCGGCGCC
>SEEY01000080.1 GCA_004211235.1 Rubrivivax sp. | reverse complement strand
TCGCGCACCTGCGCGAGGCTGATACTCGTGCTGTACATGTCGCGCGCCCGGTCGACGAGGTTGTGCGCCTCGTCCACCAGCAGCGCCAGCTTCCACCCCTGGGCCTGGGCCAGGCCGTAGAGCTGGCCGTGGGGGTCGAAGGCGTGGTGCACGTCGCCCACCACCACATCGGCCCAGCGCAGCAACTCCTGGCCGAGGTAGTAGGGACAGACGCCGTGCCTGAGCGCAATGCGGCGCTGGGCGGCGGGGTCCAGCCAGCCGGTCTGCACGGCCTCGGCGCGGGCTGCGGCCAACTTGTCATAGAAGCCGTTGGCCAGCGGGCAGGCGTCGCCGTGGCAGGCCTTGTCCGGGTGCTCGCAGGCCTGCTCCCTGGCCACCAGCGTCAGCACCCGCAGCGCCTTGGCGGGCGCGGCCTCGCGCAGCGCGTGCAGGGCTTCCAGCGCCGTGATGCGGCCGGTGCCCTTGCAGGTCATGTAGCCGATCTTGTCGAGCTGCCGGCCGGGCATGGCGCGCAGCAGCGGGTAAAGCGTGCCGAGCGTCTTGCCGATGCCGGTGGGCGCCTGGGCCAGCAGGCAGCGGCCGCTTGCAGCGGCGCGGTAGACGGCCTCGGCCAGCAGGCGCTGCCCGGGGCGCAGCCCGCCGAGCGGAAAGGGCAGGGCACCCAGGCCGGCATCGCGGGCGGCGCGGTGCGCGGCCTCTTGCGCCGCCCAGGCCTCGAACTGCGCACACCGCGCCTCGAAGGCCGCCTGCAGCGGCGCGGCGCTGGCTTTCTGGCGCAGCACGGTTTCGTGCTGGGTGTCGGCGTCCACGTAGACGAGGGCCAGCTCCAGTTCCACCAGGCCGCGGTCGGCGGCGATCAGGGCACCGTAGGTCTCCAGCTGCGCCCAGTGCAGCGCCCGGCGGTTGTCGGGGATGAGGGCGAGCGGGCCGCGGATGGTCTTGATCTCCTCCAGCCGGTTCACGTCCGCCTCGTAGCCATCGGCCCGGCCGCGCACGCGCAGGTTGCCGTGCACGGCTTCCAGCGGCAGCTCGGTCTCGTAGCCCGGCGAGCGGCGCGCCAGCACGGCGAGCTGGCCGGCCTGGCCTTCGAGCGACGTGGCCGAAGGCGTGAAGCGGCGGTCCAGGCTGCCGCGCTTGGCGGTGAACTCGCACAGGCTGCGTACCGAGACGGTGTAGGTCCAGGAAGGGGAGGTCGCGGAATCGGCCATCAGAAGAGGGACAGATTCTCTCGCTCCGGCTCCCGGGTGGGCTCGGCCGGCGCCGCGGCCTGTGCCACGCTGGCGGGCACGAGGTTGCCGATGCGCACGCCCATCAGCCGCAGCCGCTTGTCGAACTTGACGCGCTTCAGGCACAGGCCGACGGCGTGGCGGATGTCGGCCGCACGGGTGACCGGGACCTTGAGCGTCTGGTCGCGCGTGACGGTCACGAAGCCCTCGAAGCGCAGCTTGATGCCGACCGTCTTGCCGGCATAGCGCTTGCGCGCGAGGTCCTGCGAGAGCCGCTCGCAGAGCTCGTCCATGATGCCGCCGAGCAGCACGCGGTCATGCACGGCATGCAGGTCACGCTCGAAGGTCGTCTCGCGGCTGATGGATACCGGCTCGCTGTGCGTGACGACGGGGCGGCTGTCGCGCCCGTGCGCCGCGGCATGCAGCCACTGCCCGTAGCTGTCGCCGAACTGCTCGACCAGCCAGGCCGGGTCGGCGGCGGCGATGTCGCCCACGGTCTCCAGCCCGAGCTTGACGAGGCGGTCCCCGGCCTTGGGGCCGATGCCGTTGATCTTGCGCACCGCCAGCGGCCAGATCAGGCGCGGGATGTCGTCCAGCGTCAGCACGGTGATGCCGTCGGGCTTGTCCAGTTCGCTGGCGATTTTGGACAGCAGCTTGTTGGGCGTGACCCCGATGGAGCAGGTCAGGCCGGTCGCCCGGCCGACCGAGTTCTTGATCTCGCGCGCCACGGCCTTGACGCCGCCGAGCGGGTCATGGCCGACGGCATCGCGCACGCCGGGCACGTCGGTGAGGTCGATGTAGATCTCGTCGATGCCGCGGTCCTCGATGACGGGCGCCACCTCGGCGACGGCCGCCTTGAACAACCTCGAATACTTGCGGTAGCTGTCGAAGTCGGCCGGCAGCAGGATGGCGTCCGGCGCGCGCAGCGCGGCCTTCATCAGGCCCATGGCCGAGAACACGCCGAGGTCGCGCGCGGCATAGGTGCTGGTGGTGACCACGCCGCGGCCGGTGTAGTCGCGCAGCCGGGCGTATTTCCAGCTGCCGTCGTCGAGCTGTCTGGGCGCATCCGCGCGCCGGCCGCCGATCACGACCGCCTCGCCCCGCAGCTGCGGATAGCGCAGCAGCTCGACGGACGCGTAGAAGGCGTCCATGTCGAGGTGGGCGATCCAGCGAAGGGGCTGCAGCATGGGCGCGATTGTCCCGTGGGTGTGCTGACAGGGCCCGGCAGCAGGCACCGCGCACCGGGCCGGCTGGGCACAATCACCGGCGTCGCCCTGCCCGCCACCACTCAAGGAACGCTGCCCATGCGCGCACTGCTGCTGAGCCTGTCATGCCTGCTGCTGGCCGCTTGCGCCAGCGCGCCGACCAACCTGCCGCGCAACAAGCCGGCGGTGGCTCAGCCGATCACCCGCGTGAGCGACGGCACGCAGGCGGACACGGTGGTCGCGCTGAGCTTCTCGGGCGGCGGCCTGCGTGCGGCGGCTTTCGCCTACGGTGTGCTGGAAGGGCTGCGGGAGCAGGGCGCCGCCCCTGGTCGGCAGTTGCTGGACGACGTGAGCTTCATCACCAGCGTGTCGGGCGGCTCGCTCACGGCGGCTTATTTCGGCCTGCATGGCAGCGAGGGCCTGCGCGATTTCCGCGACAAGGTGCTGCTGCGCGATGGCGAGGCAGGGCTGCGCTTCAGCCTGCTGAACCCGGCGAACCTGTTCCGTCTGTTCTCGGGAGGGCTGAATGACCGCAGCGACTTCAACGACTGGCTGGAGAACGATGTCTTCAAGGGCGCCACCTTCGCCGACATGTTCAGGCGCGCCCGGCCCGTGGTCTGGATCAATGCCAGCAATGTGCAGTACCGCCTGGCCTTTCCCTTCCACGAGCGCTCCTTCGATGCGCTGTGCAGCGACCTGGCGAGCTACCCGGTGTCCGAGGCAGTGGCGGCCTCGATGGCCGTGCCGCTGTTCTTCGCACCCGTCGTGGTGGAGCGCTTCCCCGAGGCCTGCAAGGTGGCGGTGCCGCCGGGCATCCAGACCAAGGGCACCGAACGCGACGACCAGTTCCGCCTGCGCCAGGCGCTGGCCCGGCTTTTCCGCGACAACGGCGACACGCGCAGCGGCCGCTATCTGAAGCTGGTCGACGGCGGCCTCACCGACAACCTCGGGCTGGTGTCCATCCTGCAGAGCCGCGTGCTGCTCAACACGCCCTACGGCCCCATTCCGGAGCAGGACGCGGCCACGCTGCGGCGGCTGCTCTTCATCGTCGTCGACGCCGGCCAGGGCCCGAGCAGCGACTGGGCGCGCCAGGTGTCGGGCCCGTCGGGCCTGGACATCGCGGCCGGCGCGGTGGACACAGCCATCGAAAGCACGATGCGCATGAGCTATTCCGGCTTCGTGCCGATGGTGCGCAACTGGGAGCGCGACATCGTCACCTACCGCTGCAGCCTGAGCGACGAGCGCAAGGCGGCGCTGCTGGCGCGCAATCCGGACTGGCGCTGCGAGGACATCAAGTTCAGCGTCACCCACATCAGCTTCGCCGACCTGCCGGACGCCGATGAGGCTGCGCTGAACGCCATCCCGACACGGCTGAAGCTGCCGCCCGAGCAGGTCGATCTGCTCATCGCGGCCGGCAGGCGCGTCGTGGATGGCAATCCAGAAGTGCGCCAGTTCTCGAGGGCACTGCAGCGCGGCGAGTAGGTGCAAATCGGGGTGCTGCGTCAGCGCCCCGGCGCCTTCACCAGAGGCCGTGCACCTGCGGTGCGATGCGGCGCTGGTAAAGGTCGGCGAGCGCCTGCATCAACGGCGCGGGCAGGGCGGCCAGGTCGGCGGCGCTGACGTTCTCGTCCACCTGCGCCGGCGTGCGGCCGCCGGGGATGGCGGTGGTGACGGCCTCGTGCATCAGGATCCAGCGCAGCGCCAGGCGGGCCATGCTGACGCCCTCGGGCAGCAGCGCGCGCAGTTCCTCGACGGCGGCCAAGCCCTGCTCGAAGTCGACGCCGGAGAAGGTCTCGCCCTTGTCGAAGGCCTCGCCCTGGCGGTTGAAGCCGCGGTGGTCGTCGGCCGAGAACCTGCTGTCGCGCGTGAACTTGCCGCTGAGCATGCCGCTGGACAGCGGCAGGCGCGCCAGCACGCCCACCTGCGCCGCCTGCGCCGCCGGCAGGAAGACCTCGGCGGGCCGCTGGCGGAACAGGTTGAAGATGATCTGCACGGACTGCACGTTCGGGAACTTGATCGCGGCCAGGGCCTCGTCGATGCGCTCGACGCTGACGCCGTAGTGGCGCAGCTTGCCTTCCTTCACCAGATCGTCCAGCGCGCCGAACACCTCGGGCATCGTGTAGACGGCGGTCGGCGGGCAATGCAGCTGCAGCAGCTCGATCGTGTCGGTGCCGAGGTTCTGCAGGCTGCGCTCGATGAACGGGCGCAGGTCGCGGTAGCCCTCGGCCACGTGCGGGTTGAGGCGCCGGCCGGCCTTGGTGGCGACATGGAAGGGGTCGCTCGGGCGCTGCTTGCGCAGCGTGGCGAGCAGGCGTTCACTGTGGCCGTCGCCGTAGACGTCGGCCGTGTCGAAAAAATTGACGCCGCGGTCCAGCGCGCGATGCAGCGCCGCCAGTGCGGCCGTGTCGTCGGTATCGCCCCAGGTGCCGCCAATGGCCCAGGCGCCGAAGCCGATTGCAGAAACGTTCAAGCCGGTGCGGCCGAGGGGGCGATAGATCATGTCGATGGGCAGACGAAGGTGAAGGGCACGCCAATGGTAGCGCCACCAACTTCCCCCTGTGGGTCGCTCAGGCCCAGCGGCGGTTCAGGTAGTTGCGCGCCGGTGCCTCGATCAGCTTGAACGACAGCCAGCCCGCCAGCATGGCCGCAGCCAGCGCCACGCCGGGATAGTCGAAGGAGCCCTCGCGAACGGCGTGGAAGAAGGGCTGCTGCCAGAGATAGATCGAGAAGGAGTAGGTGCCCAGCCACACGAGCGGGCGGGTGGCCAGCAGCTTGAGCAGCCAGGCGGGGCTCTGGTGCAGGTGGTTGACGGCAAAGGCCAGCGTCAGCGGCGAAATGAGGGACGGCGCCCACCAGGTGGCGATGCTGCTGTAGCAGAGCAGGCTGACGATGATGGCCAGCAGCGGCATCCATGGCTGCACCCAGCGCTCCACGCGTGGGCTGATGCGCCGGTAGCCGGCGGAGAGGAGCAGGTGCGACGCGACGATCTCGGTGCCCAGCATGCCCCACGCCGGCATGAGCTCGGGCCGCTTGGTGAACAGCACGAACAGCACGAATGTGGCGCCGGCCAGGCCCAGGATCACCAGCGCTTCGAGCCGGCGCCACAGGCCGAGCAGCGCGACCAGCCCGAGCAGGACATAGGAATGCTCCTCGACGTTCAGCGACCAGAAATGGTCGACGAACAGCTGCGACTTCCAGATCCACGGCTCGAGCGGGTAGTAGGTGCGCATGAAGGCCAGCGAGCTCAGCACCTCATCCCAGCGCGGCGTGATGTGGGTGGCCAGCGCGATCAGCACGCAGCCCATCACGTAGACGAAAAAGGCCGGATAAACGCGGCTGAAGCGGCGCTTGTAGAACAGCCCGAGGGGCATGCGCTTCTCGAACAGCAGGCGGCTCATCAGCAGGCCCGACAGGCAGAAGAACACGTCCACGCCGAGCCGACCGGCCTGGCTCAGGCCGAGATGCAGCGGGCCGATGCGAGTGAAATGAGCATCGAGCACCAGCAGGATCGCCAGGCCGCGCCAGCCGTCCAGAAACGGCTGGCGCTGCAGCGAGCTGCTGCTGCCGGGGTTGGCTGCGACGGGCGGCGAGGGCGCCGCCGGCGCCGCCACCGTCATAGCACTTCGGAGGCGAAGTCCGCCAGTCGCGAGCGCTCGCCGCGTGCCAGCGTCACATGGCCGCTGTGCGCCCAGCCCTTGAAACGGTCCACCGCGAACGTGAGGCCCGAACTGCCCTCGGTCAGGTAGGGCGTGTCGATCTGCGCCAGGTTGCCCAGGCAGACGATCTTGGTGCCCGGGCCGGCCCGCGTGATGAGCGTCTTCATCTGCTTGGGCGTCAGGTTCTGCGCCTCGTCGATGATGACGAACTTGTTCAGGAAGGTGCGCCCGCGCATGAAGTTCAGGCTCTTGATCTTGATCTTGCTGCGCACCAGGTCGTTGGTGGCCGCACGGCCCCATTCGCCGGCGGTGGAGCCGCCCTTGGCCAGCACTTCCAGGTTGTCGTCCAGCGCACCCATCCACGGGCCCATCTTTTCTTCCTCGGTGCCGGGCAGGAAGCCGATGTCCTCGCCGACGGGCACGGTCACGCGGGTGACGATGATCTCGCTGTAGCGGCGGTCATCGAACACCTGCGCCAGGGCCGCAGCCAGCGTCATCAGCGTCTTGCCGGTGCCGGCGGTACCGGTCAGCGTGATGAAGTCGCAGTCCGGGTCCATCAGCAGGTTGAGCGCGAAGTTCTGCTCGCGGTTGCGCGACGTGACGCCCCAGACGGCGTTCTTCTGATTGCCGTAGTCCTTCAGCGTGCGCAGCACCGCCGTCTTGCCGGTGATCTCGGTGACCTTGGCGTACAGGGGCGTTGCGCCCGGCGCTTCGAGGTAGATCAGTTCGTTGATCAGCAGGGTGGGCACGAGCGGCCCGCTGATGCGGTAGTAGGTCGTGTTGCCCTGTTGCCAGCTCTCCATGGTCTTGCCATGGCGATCCCAGAAGTCCGACGGCAGGGCCTGGACGCCGGTGTAGAGCAGGTCGGAGTCTTCCAGCGTCTTGTCGTTGCGGTAGTCCTCCGCGGGCAGGCCGAGCGCGCGCGCCTTGATGCGCATGTTGATGTCCTTGGACACCAGCACGACCTCGCGCTCCGGATGCAGCTTCTTCAAGGCTTGCACCACGCCCAGGATCTGGTTGTCGGCCTTGCCCTGCGGCAGGCCCTGCGGCAGCGGCGTGTCGATCAGCTCGGTCTGGAAGAACAGCTTGCCTTCCGCGTCCCGGTGGCCGGTGCCGGCCAGCGACAGGCCCTTGCCCATCTCCTCGAGGCTGCTCGTCTTCAGACTGGCGGCAAGCTGGTCCAGCTCGCGGCTGACCTGGCGCACGTTGCGCGCCACCTCGGTCATGCCCTTCTTGTGCCCGTCCAGCTCCTCGAGCGTGATCATGGGCAGGTAGACGTCGTGCTCCTCGAAGCGGAACAGCGACATCGGGTCATGCATCAGCACGTTGGTGTCGAGCACGAACAGCTTGGCGGTCTCGGCCGTCTTGCGGCTGCGTTTCGGTGCGGCGGATCTGGCGGGTGCCTTGCTCGCCGCTTTGGTAGGCAGGCCCGGTTGGGCGGCCGGGTTCGCGTTCGGGCTGGAGGCTGGGGTGGGCAGACGCAGAACTTCGGCTGTCGCCGGAGCCGCCGCGGGCGCCGTCGGCAGGGTGGCTGGCGCAGTGATGTGCGCCACGGCGGGCGGCGTTGCCCGCGGTTTGCTGGGGGTCAGATTGGCCGAGTAAGCAGTGGCATCGAGGCGGCTGGCGCGTTGTGCAGGAGGCTTAGGCAGTGGCATGTACGGCGAATGGGCAGCAAGTGAACCCCATGCGCACCAGGCTCCAGAAAGCAAAAAGCCGCACAGGATGAGTGCGGCTTTGAAGTCTGAGACAAGGATGCGGCCAGGGGCATGAGCCGATTATGCACATCCCGCGGCGGCCCGCGATGTCAGACAACAACGCTGTTCAGGCAGCTTCCTTCTTCAGGCCTTTGACTGCCTTCAGCACTTCGTCGACGTGACCCGCGACCTTGATGCCGCGCCATTCGCCCACCAGGATGCCGTTCGGTGCAATCAGGAAGGTGGAGCGCTCGATGCCCTTGACCTTCTTGCCGTACATGATCTTGTTCTTGACCACGCCGAACATGTGGCACAGCTTTTCTTCGGTATCGGCGATCAGCTCGAAGGGCAGTTCCAGCGCCTGCTTGAACTTGTCGTGCGAGACCATGTTGTCGCGAGACACGCCGAAGACGACGGCGCCGGCCTTGACGAAGTCCTTGTGACGATCACGGAATTGCATCGCCTCGGTGGTACAACCCGGTGTGTTGTCCTTCGGATAGAAATACAGCACGACCGACTTGCCCAGGAAGGCGTTGGCAGTGAACTTCACGCCACCGGTGGCTTGGGCCTCAATTTCCGGCAGGGGTTTGTTGAGCGCAGGCGTCATTGGAGGGGTGCGGCAAGTTGGGCTTGCGGGGTCCCCGGTTCGTGATGCTGTGAAGCTGGTCACAGAACAATCTACGCGGGCGCCCGCAGGCAATAGCCCGCAATTATAAGGCCACGCCTCAGTCCCGGCGGGCGCAGGTCATCCCTCGATCAGCAATGCTGCCAGAACGTTGCGGCCTTCGCTGGCCAGCACGTTGTAGGTGCGGCAGGCGGCGGCGGTGTCCATCACCTCGAAGCCGATGCGCGCTTCGACCAGCCCGCGCCAGAGGGTCGGGCTCGGGAATCGCAGTTTCGCGCCGCTGCCGAACACGACCAGCTCGGGGTTCAGCGCCTTGATCGCTTCGAAATGCGCGGCCTGCAGTTCCTCGAAGCGCGAAGGCGGCCAGGCCAGGACCTCGCCCTTCCAGGGCACCAGCAGGCTCGCCGCATGAGGGCGGCCGTTGACCCAGACGCCACTGGCGTCGTGGCGGGAAATGCTGTTGCCGCCTTGCGGCTCGTCGAGCTGGAACTTCATCGAAAGCGGAGGGCGAAAGCCGGGCCGGCGAGTGTCGCCCAGAACGGCATTCCTCATGCCCGGCCTTTAAACTTCGGGGTTCCCCTGCATTGCAGCAAGAGCTGCTCCGGAGCCCCTTTGAAGCCCATCGCCAAGTCCAGCAAGCTCGCCAGCGTCAGCTATGACATCCGCGGCCCCGTGCTCGACAAGGCGCGCCAGATGGAGGAGGACGGCCACAAGATCATCAAGCTCAACATCGGCAACACGGCCGTGTTCGGCCTCACACCGCCGGACGAGATCGTGCAGGACATGATCCGCAACCTCGGCGACGCCGGCGGCTACACCGACAGCAAGGGCCTGTTTGCGCCGCGCAAGGCGGTGGTGCACTACACGCAGCAAAAGGGCGTCAAGGGCGTGACGGTGGACGATGTCTATCTCGGCAACGGGGCCTCCGAGCTGATCCAGATGTCGATCAATGCGCTGGTGAACGACGGTGACGAGATCCTGATCCCGGCGCCAGACTTTCCGCTCTACACCGCGGTCGTCGGCCTGTCGGGCGGCCGCCCCGTGCATTACCTCTGCGACGAAGGCGCCGGCTGGCTGCCCGACCTGGCCGACATCGAGAGCAAGATCAGCGACCGCACCCGCGGCATCATGGTCTGCAACCCGAACAACCCCACCGGCGCGCTCTACCCGACCGAACTGCTGCTCGGGATCATCGAGCTCGCGCGGCGTCACCAGTTGGTCGTCTTCGCCGACGAGATCTACGACAAGACGCTGTACGACGGCCACACGCACACCAGCATGGCGTCGCTCGCCGACGACGTGCTGTTCATCACCTTCAACGGCCTATCGAAGAACTACCGCGCCTGCGGTTATCGCGCGGGCTGGATGGTGGTCAGCGGCGAGAAGCGCCATGCCCGCGACTACATCGAGGGCCTGAACATGCTGGCCTCGCTGCGGCTGTGCTCGAACACGCCGGGTCAACTGGCGATCCAGACCGCGCTCGGCGGCTACCAGAGCATCGACGACCTGGTCGCGCCTACCGGGCGGTTGTGCCGTCAGCGTGATCTTGCGTACGAGTTGCTGACGCAGATCCCGGGCATCAGCGTGGTCAAGCCCAAGGCGGCCCTCTACATGTTCCCGCGGCTCGACCCCAAGATCTACCCCGTCGCCGACGACCAGGACTTCGCCTACCAGTTGCTTGCCGAGGAGAAGGTGCTGATCGTCCAGGGCACCGGCTTCAACTGGCCCGAGCACGACCATTTCCGCCTCGTCTTCCTGCCCAACGTGGACGACCTGCGCGAGGCCATCGGCCGCATCGAACGTTTCCTGGCGGGTTACCGCCGTCGCTATAGCTGAAGACTTTGCGGGACAGACCGCCCGAGCGAAGCGAGTAGCTCTGTTCCCAACTGATTAAGGTTCCTGCAATGAAAGCGATCCAAGTCGGCCTGATCGGCCTCGGCACCGTCGGTGCCGGCACCTTCAACGTGCTGCAGCGCAACCAGGCCGAGATTCGCGGCCGCGCCGGGCGGGGCATCGAGATCGCGATGGTGGCCGCCCGTAACGCCGAGCGCGCCAAGGCCTACCAGGCCGTCATCGGCGATGGCGTGCCCTGTGTCGGCGATGCGCAGCAGCTCGTCAACAATGCGGCCATCGACATCGTCGTCGAGCTGATCGGCGGCATCGAGCCGGCGCGCACGCTGGTGCTGCAGGCGATTGCCAACGGCAAGCATGTCGTCACGGCCAACAAGGCGCTGCTGGCCATGCACGGCACCGAGATCTTCGAAGCGGCGCGCGAGAAGGGCGTCGTCGTGGCGTTTGAGGCAGCCGTGGCCGGCGGCATCCCCATCATC
>SEEY01000697.1 GCA_004211235.1 Rubrivivax sp. | reverse complement strand
TTCCTGACCTGCGCCAGCGCGCCGGGGTCGTCCAGCGTCGTCAGGTCGCCGGGGTCGCGGCCTTCCGCCACCGCCTGCAGGGCCCGGCGCAGCAGCTTGCCCGAGCGCGTCTTGGGCAGCAGCGTCACGAAGTGCACACGCGCCGGCCGCGCGACGGCGCCGAGCTGCGCGTCCACGTGCTTCATCACGGCGCCTTCCAGTGCGGGCGACGCCTGGCCCGGGTCGCGCAGCACGGCGAACGCGATGGCCACCTGGCCCTTGAGCGCATCGGCGACGCCGACGACGGCCACCTCCGCCACCGCGGCGTGGCCCGAGATGCATTCCTCGATCTCGCGCGTGCCCAGGCGGTGGCCGGCCACGTTGATGACGTCGTCGGTGCGGCCGAGGATGAAGGTATAGCCGTCGGCGTCGCGCACGCCCCAGTCGAAGGTGGAATACACCTCGCGGCCCGGCACGCTCTTCCAGTACGTGTTGACGAAGCGGTCATCGTCGCGCCACACCGTCTGCAGCGCGCCGGGCGGCAACGGGTGGCCGATGGCGAGCACGCCCTTCTGGTTCGGCCCGGCCAGTGCCTCGCCGGTGTTTTCGTCGAGCAGCTGCACGTCGTAGCCGTACATCGGCACGCCGGGCGAGCCGAGGCGCGTGGGTACGGCCTCGACGCCCGGGATGTGGTGGGCCACTGTCAACAGTGGCCAGCCGGTCTCCGTCTGCCAGTAGTTGTCGATGATGGGCACGCCGAGCGCCTCGGAGATCCAGCGCGCCGTCGGCTCGTCCAGCGGCTCGCCGGCCAGGAAGAGCGCGCGCAGGCTGGATAGATCGTGCCGCCTGAGCAGTGCCAGGTCATGCTTCTTCAGCACGCGCACCGCCGTAGGCGCGCTGAACATCACCGTCACGCGGTACTTCTCCACCAGGCTCCACAGCACCGCGGCATCCGGGTTCACCGGCGTGCCTTCGTACATCAGCGTGGCCATGCCGGCCAGCAGCGGGCCGTAGACGATGTAGCTGTGGCCCACCACCCAGCCGATGTCGCTGGTGCTGAAGAAGGTCTCGCCCGGCTTGCCGCCGAAGATCCAGTCCATGCTGGTGGCCAGCGCCACCGCGTGGCCGCCCACGTCGCGCTGCACGCCCTTGGGCCGGCCGGTGGTGCCGCTGGTGTAGAGCGTGTAGCTCGGCTCGTTCGACTCGAGCCACGCGCAGGGCACGCGCTCGCCGTCGTGCTGGCGGCGAAGCCGCGAATAGTCCAGGTCGCGCCCCGCGACACGCTCGAAGGGCACGAGGCCGCGGTCCACCATCAGCACCTTGGCGGGCTTGTGGGCGGCGATGGCAATGGCCTCGTCGAGCAGCGGCTTGTAGGCGAGGCGCTTGCCGGCGCGGCTGCCGGCGTCGGCGCTGACGATGAGCCTGGGTGTGGCGTCGTCGATGCGGCTGGCCAGGCTCACCGACGCGAACCCGCCGAACACCACCGAGTGGATGGCGCCGATGCGCGCACAGGCCAGCATCGCGAACGCGGCCTCGGGAATCATCGGCATGTAGATCAGCACACGGTCGCCGCGGCCCACGCCCTGCGCGGCGAACACGGCCGCCATCGCCTCCACCTCGGCCTGCAGCGCAGCGAAGCTGTAGACCTTCTCCTGACCCACTTCGGTGGACACCCACACCAGCGCGCGGTCTTCCGGGCGCGCCGCGGCGTGTCGGTCGACGGCGTTGTGGCAGAGGTTGGTGGTGCCGCCGACGAACCATCTCGCGAAGGGCGGGCGGCTCGCGTCGCAGATGCGCTCGGGCGGCGTGTGCCAGTCGATGCGCCGTGCCTGCTCGGCCCAGAAGGCGTCGCGGTCGCTGAGGGAACGGCGATGGAATTCGGCATAGGTCTGGGTCATGCACCGAGTTTGGGCCCGGGGCACTGACGGCAGTCTGACCCCACGGCGCGCGACGCCGTGATGGATTGAAGGGTTTCCACGGAGTTCTTGCCAGGCCTTACATGGGCTTACCGGGGTTTGCCCTGAAAATCGCCTCCTTGGCGCTGCTGTCGATTGACGGTGCCCGGCCGCGCTCCTACGCTCCGCGCCGCTGTCCCTTCTCCGCTATCGCGACTGCCTGTGAGTCCGCCGTCCCTGGTTCCCCTCCTGTCCTGCATGTCCCTGGCCTCCAACATCCTGCTGAACCGTATCGCTGCCGCCGGCCTCCTGGCCTTGAGCTGCGCCGCGCATGCGCAGGGCGTGGCCCAGGCCGCAACGACGACGGCGCCACCGCCCGGCACGATGATGGGCGCCTATGGCCAGAGCCTGCACCAGCTGCAGGCCACGGCCGAGAAGGCCGCTGCCAAGCCCGCCACCATCGGCACCACCGTGGCCGCGCCTCCAGCCGCCAACGATGCGGTC
>SEEY01000079.1 GCA_004211235.1 Rubrivivax sp. | reverse complement strand
GGCCGGCATCGATCTGGTCGTCGGCGCCAAGGGCAGCCCGATGCAGATCAGGCTGGCGGGCGTCTTCCACCTCGATGCGCCGACCGGCAACATCCCGCTGGCAACGCTGGACCTGTTGAAGGCGCAGCCCCTCGTCGGCCAGGCCGTGCCGCTGTCGCTGGGCGATGCCTTTCGCGGCTTCCGCATCGTCGGCACAACGCCCGACTACGTCGATCTTTACGGCGGCAAGGTCTCTTCCGGCGCGTTGTGGACCCAGCCGATGCAGGCGGTGCTGGGCGCCGAGGTGGCGCGCGCCGGCGGGCTGAAGGTGGGTGATCGGTTCGCGGGCAGCCACGGCCTGGCTGATCGAGGCAGTGCGGGCGGCGGCGCGCATGGCGACCACCTGTTCGAGGTCGTCGGTGTGCTCGCCGAATCGGGCAGCGTGCTGGACCGTCTCGTGCTGACCGACCTCGCCTCGGTCTGGGAAGTGCATGATGACCACCACGACGCGAATGACATCGGCCCGGCGCGCGAGATCACGCTGGCGCTGGTGCGCTACCGCAGTCCGCTCGCTGCCGCCATGCTGCCGCGCTGGGTCAACGCGCAGGACGGCCTGCAGGCTGCCGCGCCGGCGCTGGAAACCGCGCGGCTGATGCGGCTGGTGGGCGCGGGCACCGAGGTGCTGCGCGGCTTCGGCATCGTGCTGCTGGCGGCGGCAGGCCTGTCGGTCTGGGTGGCGCTGCTACATGCCGTCCGGGCCCGCCAGGGTGACTTGGCCATGCTGCGCATGCTGGGCGCGCCGGGCCGGCGCGTGGCCGCGCTGATCGCGCTGGAGGCACTGCTGCTGGCCGGAGTGGCGACGGTGCTGGGGCTGGCTGCCGGACATGGACTCGTCATGCTGCTGGAGCGGCTGCTGGCCGAGCGACAGTCGCTGCGACTGGGCCAACTCGACTTCAGCGACGCCGAATGGCTGGTGCCCGCGCTGGCCGCAGGGCTGGCGCTGTTGTCGGCGGCGTGGCCGGCCTGGCGGGCCTATCGTCTGGATGTCACGACGCTGCTGCAAGCTCCGCGCTGACCACAGACAATCCAGCTGCCATGAAGCCCAAGCTCACTCTCGTACTCGCTCTCTGCCTGGCCGCCACGGCGGCTGTCGGCCAGACACCGCCGCCGCTGGGCCAGGGCCCCGGCTATCACGACCCGCGCAGCCCGTTCAAGCCGCTGGAGGAGCGCGCCGACATCGTGTCGTGGAAGCTGCTGTCCCAGGTGACGGCCCGCGCTGAGAAGAAGAAGATCATTCCCAGCTTCCCGGCCGCCGTTCAGGCGCTGGATCGCAGGACGGTCAAGGTGCAGGGCTTCATGACGCCGCTGGAGGCGGGCGACAGGCAGCAGCACTTCCTGCTGTCCTCCGTGCCGACGACGTGTTCCTTCTGCGTGCCGGCCGGCCCCGAGGGCATGGTGGAGGTGCGCACGAAGAAGCCGGTTCGCTACACGCTCGAGCCCGTGGTCGTCGAGGGCGTGCTGGCGGTGCTGATGGACGATCCCTACGGCCTCTACTACCGCGTCGAGGACGGCAACGCGGTCAATTAAGGCGCAAGACGCGCGCGCACCCAGCGGTCGGCGTCCAGCGTGAACACCAGCCGGTCATGCAGCCTGGACCGGCGCCCCTGCCAGAACTCGAAGCGGTCCGGCAGCAGCCGGTAGCCGCCCCAATGTGGCGGCCGGTCGGGGTTGAGGCCGTGCTGCACCGCCGCCTTGGCCGCGTTCGCCACCAGCACGGCGCGCGAGGTGATGACGCGGCTCTGCGGCGAAGCCCAGGCCCCCAGACGCGAGTCCAGCGGCCGGCTGTTGAAGTAGTCGTCGGACTCCTGCGCCGACGTCTTCTCGACGCGACCCTCGATGCGCACGACGCGCTCCATCTCCACCCAATGGAACTGCAGCGCCGCGAACGGGTTGCCTGCCAACTCCTCGCCCTTGCGGCTTTCGTAATTCGTGAACCAGACCATGCCGCGCGCGTCACAGCCCTTCAGCAGCACGACGCGCGTCGATGGCCGGCCGTTCGCGCTGACCGTCGCAACGGTCATCGCCGTCGGCTCGGACACGTCGTGCGCAATGGCCTCGTCCATCCAGCGGTTGAAGAGGGGCAGCGGCCCGTCGGCCGCTTCGGCCTCGTCCAGCGCGCCCAGTTCATAGCTCTTTCGGAAGTCACTGAGTTTGCTCATGGGGATGAAGTATGCAGACCTTCCCTTAAGTGAACGTCCCAGTTTCTCAAGCATGGGATCACTGGGCATGCTTGCGGCAGTGCAGCAATGGATCGGCAGGCTCCCAAGATGATCAAGCGACGTCCCGCCGTCGTCGTGCTGGCCGCCGGCCGAGGCTCGCGGTTTCGCGGTGCGGGCCACAAACTGGAGCAGCCGCTGGGCGGCGCGAATGGAGCCGACAGCCTGCTGTCGCGCACGCTCCGCCACGCCATCTCGACGCAGTTGCGTGTCGTCGTCGTGACCACGCCCGCCCTGGCGCCGGCCGCCCACCGCCTGGTGGCGGCGCGCGATGTCGTGACGCTGCCGGAGCATGACGCCCAGGGCCGCCCGCTGCCCATTGGCATGGGGCATTCCATCGTCGCCGGCGTCAGTGCCACCGGCGATGCGGATGGCTGGCTGATCCTGCCGGCGGACATGCCGCTGGTGCGGCCCGAGACCATCCTGGCAGTGGCCCAGGGGCTGGAGCGCTACCCGGTCTGTTACGCGCAGTACCGAGGCATCCAGGGCCACCCGGTCGGCTTCGGCACCGAGCTGTTTTCGGAGCTGATGGCGCTGCAGGGCGACGAGGGCGCGCGGCGCATCGTCGCGCGCTACGCGGCCCAGCCCGTCACCGTGGAAGACCCCGGCGTGCACATCGACGTCGACACGGCGGAAGACCTCGCACGACTGCAGAACTGAAGGCTGCGACTTCAGAGCGGCGTGCACAGGCCGTGCTGCGCCGCCAGATGGGCCTGGCGCTCCAGTTCCTTGTCGCGGATTCCGTGCTCGCGCAAACCCTGGACGGTCCGCAGCAGATAGTCGAGCGTCGTGCCGTAGCGGCCGCTCGCGTGCCGGAAGATGTGCAGCAGCTCGGGCTCATGGATGGGCCCGGTCCAGTTCGGGCTCTGGCGCGACAGCGTGAAGGCCAGGGCACGCAGCCGGCCGGCGGGCGTGTCGCAATTCAGCCAGCGCGGTTCGTAGACACCGTTGGGCATCTCTCGCGCCCACAGCCTGGGCAGGGCCTCTTCGCCTGCTTCTCGCGGGATGCGGTAGACCAGGCCACGACAGCTGCCGCCCGAGATCAGCGCCAGCACCAGTCCGGGCTGCTGCGGCGACCCACGGTTCACGCGGGAACTCATGCGCAGCACGCGATGGAAACCCAGCACACGCGCCGGGACCGCCTCGGCATACTCGAACTCCGGCCGCCAGATCAGCGAGCCGTAGGCGAACAGCAGCAGGTCGTCGCCGCTGTCGCGCCATTCCGCCGTCGTGCGCTGGAGCAGATGGGCGCTGCGCGCCGGGCCGTGAGGAATATGGATTGCCTGTGAAGCCATCAACTGCGATCTTGTCATGCCGACGCCGTCCGCAAGCGCAGCGATCACCACGCTGATGGTTCATCGGTACCCAGGCCGTAACCCGCGCTCCTCAGGGGGCAAGTAATATGGTTACCTAAATTCGCAGGGGGCGGTTACGAGAGCCCAGGAGACCCAGCATGAACTCGACACTGAACGAAGTCACCCAGCGCATCCGTGAACGTAGCGCGAAGCCGCGCGGCGACTACCTGGCCCGCATCGCCCAGATGGGCAATCGCCAGCGCGGATTCGAGCGCATGGGCTGCGCCAACGTCGCCCACGCCGTGGCGGCACTGCCGGCCAGCGACAAGCTGCGCATCGTCGCCGAGAAGGCGCCGCACCTGGGCATCGTCACGGCCTACAACGACATGCTGTCGGCCCACCAGCCCTACGAGGGCTACCCGGCCCAGATCCGCGCCGAGGCGCATCGCCTGGGCGCCACGGTGCAGGTCGCCGGTGGCGTGCCGGCCATGTGCGATGGCGTCACGCAGGGGCTGCCCGGGATGGAGCTGAGCCTGTTCTCGCGGGACACCATCGCCATGAGCACGGCTGTCGCGCTGACGCACGATGTCTTCGACGCGGCCCTGCTGCTGGGCATCTGCGACAAGATCGTGCCCGGCCTTTTGATCGGCGCGCTGCACTTCGGCCATCTGCCCTGCGTGTTCGTGCCGGCCGGGCCGATGAGCTCGGGCATCACCAACAGCGACAAGGCCAAGGTCCGCGAGCTCTACGCCCAGGGCAAGGTCGGTCGGGACGAACTGCTCAAGAGCGAGTCCGCTGCCTATCACGGCGCCGGCACCTGCACCTTCTACGGCACCGCCAACAGCAACCAGATGCTGCTGGAAGCCATGGGCCTGCACGTGCCCGGCAGCGCCTTCGTGCACCCGCACGACGACCTGCGCACGGCACTCACGCGGGAGGCCGTGGCCACGGCGCTGAACATCAGCGGGCGTGTTCAGGGCCAGGCCGCCAAGCCCATCGGCCATGTCGTCGACGAGCGCTGCATCGTCAACGCGATGGTCGCGCTGCTGGCCACCGGTGGCTCGACCAACCACCTGATCCACTGGGTCGCCGTCGCCCGCTCGGCCGGCATCCTGATCGACTGGACCGACTTCTCGGACCTCTCCGGCGTCGTGCCGCTGCTGGCCCGCGTCTACCCGAACGGCAGCGCCGACGTGAACCAGTTCCAGGCCGCGGGCGGCCCGAGCTTCGTCATCCGCGAGCTGCTCGACGCCGGCCTCATGCACGAGGATGTCCTCTCCGTCGGCGGCGACAACCTGCGCCCCTACACCACGGTGCCGCATGCGGTGGGGCAGGGCGGCGAGGTCGTCCGCCAGGCGCTGCCGGCGGTGAGCAGCGACGAAGGCGTCGTGCGCGGCACCGCTGCACCGTTCAATGCCACCGGGGGCCTGAAGCTCCTGGCCGGCAACCTGGGCCGCGCCGTCATCAAGTCCTCGGCCGTGCCGGAGGATCGCCACACCATCGAGGCGCCCTGCCGCATCTTCCCGACGCAGGAATCCATGCTGGCTGCGTTCAAGAACGGCGAGCTGGAGAAGGACGTCGTCGTCGTCGTGCGCTTCCAGGGCCCGCATGCCAACGGCATGCCCGAGCTGCACAAGCTGACGCCGCCGCTGGCCGTGCTGCAGGGCAAGGGCTTCCGCGTCGCGCTGGTCACGGACGGCCGCATGAGTGGCGCGTCCGGCAAGGTGCCGGCGGCCATCCACGTCAGCCCCGAGGCACTGGCGGGCGGCCCGCTGGCCAAGCTGCGCGATGGCGACGTGGTGCGCGTGTGCGCCGTCAACGGCGTGCTCTCTGCCCTCGTCGATGAAGCCGAGTGGGACGCGCGCGAGAACGTCAAGCTCGACCCGGCGGAAGCCGATGTCAACGCCCACGGTCTGGGCCGCGAACTCTTCGCGGGTCTGCGACGCAATGTATTGAGTGCCGAAGAGGGCGCCATCACCTGGTTATGAACAATTGAGTGCCAGACCGATCGAGCGCAGCGAGTAGCTCTGGCACCACCGACTAGAGAAAAGAAATGCTTGAAACCCTGAGCCTGGCCAGCCACGGCCCCGTCATTCCCGTCATCGTCATCCAGCGCCTGGAAGACGCCGTGCCGCTCGCCGAGGCGCTTGTGGCCGGCGGCGTCCGTGTGCTCGAAGTGACATTGCGCACCCCGGTCGCCCTGCAGGCGATGGAAGCCATGGCCAAGGTGCCGGGCGCCATCGTCGGCGCCGGCACGCTGCGCACGCCGCAGGACGTGACGAACGCGAAGAACGCCGGCTGCCAGTTCGGCGTCAGCCCCGGCTACACCGACGCGCTGGCCGCGGCCTGCAAGCTTGAGGGCCTGCCGCTGCTGCCGGGCGTGTCGACCGCCTCGGAAGTCATGCAGGCCAACGCCGCCGGCTTCGGTTTCCTGAAGCTGTTCCCGGCCGTCGCCGTGGGCGGCGTCAACCTGCTCAAGGCACTCGGGGGCCCGTTCCCTGACGTGGCCTTCTGCCCGACCGGCGGCATCTCGCTGGAGACGGCGCCGCAGTTCCTGAAGCTGCCCAACGTCAAGGTCTGTGGCGGCTCCTGGCTGACGCCGCAGGATGCGGTCGATGCCAAGGACTGGGCGCGCATCACGAAGCTCGCGGCCGAGGCCTCAGCGCTGCGCTAGGTCGAACAGCAGGCAGGTCGTGCTCGCATGCGCGTACAGCCTGCCGTCGTGGCCGATGAGCTGGGCTTCCGATGTCGTCACCTGGCGACCGCGGTGCACCACGCGGCCGACGGCCCGCACCAGCGGTACCTGGTCGGTCAGCGCCCGGACCAGGTTCACCTTGAACTCCAGCGTCGTGTAGCCCCGGCCGACCGGCATGGTGGTGTGCACGGAGCAGCCAAGCGCGGAGTCCAGCAGCGTCGCGAACCAGCCGCCGTGCACGCTGCCGAGCGGGTTGTAGTGCTTGAACTGCGGCCGGCCCTGGAAGACGGCTTCCCCGTCGGCGACGGAGATCAGCACGAAATCCAGCGTCTCGCTGATCGGTGGCCGCGGCGCCAGTCCGTCCAGCATGGCCTGCATCTGCTCAAGCCCGGTCTTGCCCGCCAGCAGGGCCGGCGATGCGAGGCCGGCCTCGAGCTGCTGGCGCGCCCGCACCGCGGTTTCGTCGGCGCGCCAAAGGGCGAGGAGGTCGTCGGAGGAGGGCGCAGAAGGCATGGCAGAGCGGCGGAAGTTGAACCGCCGATTCTGCGCAGGCCAGCCGGGCCGCGCTGTCGCCCAGGTTCAGGCAGCGAGTCGGATCGGCTCCCTGACCGAGCGGCGATGCGGTGCCGTCATCCGGAGCTCGTCGAGCACGGGGCCCTGCCAGGGCAGCAGGTAGACGAGGGTTGCCAATGTCGCGCGCCGACGCGAGGACAGCAGCGGCCGGCCGCGGTCGTCCAGCAGCAGCACGTTGGAGCGCACGTTCAGCGGGTCGGCCTGGACGACGGTGCCTTCGTCCATCTCCACCCAGTCCCACTCCACCCAGGCGCTGACGTCGGCGTACCGGCGCTCCCAGCGCGTCATGCCGCTGGTGGGGCTCGCGCCACCCGCCACGCGTACCACGCGCGTGCGGGAGTGGCGGACATCCGTGGCGGCGCTGGACAAGGCGGCCACGGGCCAGCAAACGCTGCCTTCGGGCAGCCGGATCAAGGTCGACATGAGAAACACCTCGCTATCGTGTGGATCGAACGGAGCGCAGTCTCTGGTCACCGTCGGGCCGGGACAAGCTGGCAGACTTGGCAGGTATGGGCATGCCCGAAATGAACTACCAGCAACTGATCGATGTCGGCCTGAGCGACGACATGGAGAGCTTCGAGCGCCGCCTCGTCGAGACAGCGGATGCCATGGGCTTCCCGATCATTTCGGGCATGCTGATGCGCGGCCAGGTGACGGCTGGCGGCGTCGATGGCCGGTCTTTCGGCAACGTGCCAGAGGGCTATGCCGATGCCAGCAAGGATGCATCGCGCGCTTCGCGTGACCCGGTGCTTGACCGGTTGACCACGCAACCGCTGCCGGTGGTTTACGACCAACGGACCTACGTCGACGCGGGGGCTGGCGAGTTGTGGGAGACGCAGGCTCCGTACGGCTATAGAACCGGAGTCGCAGTGAAGCTGCATCTTCCAGGCGAGAAGATGTTCATGCTCGGCATCGACCGCGAAGACGCATTGCCGACTACCGGCGAGGGCCTGATGCAACTGGTGGGTCGGCTGCAGCTGCTGGCATCCCATGCCATGGTGGCGGCGGACCGCTTGCTGAGCCTCGCGGCCAGAAGTGCCGACTTTCCTAAATTGACCAAGCGTGAGCTGGATGTCCTGGGTTGGACAGCCCAAGGAAAGACGGCCTGGGAGGTCGGCATCATCCTGGGCATGAGTGAAAAGACGGTGAACTTCCATCTCGGCAATGCGATGCGCAAGCTCGAAGTGAGCTCGAAGCACCAGGCGGTGCTGAAGTGCATCGCCGCTGGCATCTTTTAGACATGCCGCAACCTGGAAGACTTTCCAGGTGCCCGTGAGCTCTGAACAAGGGACAGTTCAAACCATCGGTTTTGTCCTCATTCCCCGGAGCTCATCATGAATTTCTTTCAATTCGTCTGCGAACTCTTTGGCCTGCCCGTCACCGGCTGTTGAGTGATCAGCGCGTGGCTGCCGTGTCCGTGTTGCAGATGAGGTCCGACCGGTTATTCACTGCCGACGGGCGAGTTCCGCCATCTGCAAGCACCCATTCGCGCGCGGCGATGTTCGCCGCAGTGCACTCGGCGTGACCAGCGTGTCGATTTCCTCCGAGACTTACGCCCGACTGCTGGGTCTTGCCGACCAGGCTCCCATCGAGTGCCTGCAGCTGTCATCCCGCACCCTGTCGCGGGCGAAGACGCTCGGCTACAACCAGATCGGCCAGATCCGCAGCACCCCCACCAGCCGGCTCATCGGCGACCTGGGCGAGGACCGCGCCGAGGAGCTGCACCGCGCTCTGTTCGACTTCGGCATGCGACAACCGGGCACCGCCGACTGAAGGCCCGGCCCGAACGGTTGCATGCGAAACCCAGGCGCGAAGGCGGCCTGGGTTTTTTTCATGGCCGGGCATGCGAGCATGCGGGCCCATGCATGACCGTGACATCCCCCTGGCAGACTGGCCGCGCCGCGCGGCGCTTGAACATTTCCGCAGCATGGCCCAGCCGGCTTTCAGCGTCACCGTGCCCGTGGACGTGACCGGCCTGCGCGAGCGCGCGGCTGCCCGTGGCGCAACGCCCTGGCTGGCCTACCACCATGCAGCGCTGGAGGCTGCCAACACCATCGACGGCATGCGCCAGACGATCCTGGCCGATGGCAGCGGCGTGCGTGAGTTCGCCGCCATCCATGCCAGCACGACGGTGCTGCGGGACGACGGCAGCTTCGGCTTCCTCACGCTGCCGCAAGAGGCATCGCTGGCTGCCTTTGCGGCGCGCGCCAGGCCGAATGTCGAGCGCGTGCGCCGGGCCAGCGGCGACCTGTTCGCGGCCGACGATCCGGGTGAAGTGCGCCAGGAGACGCTGGTGCACATGACTGCCTTGCCCTGGCTCGCCTTCACGGCCTTCAGCCACGCCCGCGGCCAGGGTGACGACCGTCCCAAGGTCGCCTTCGGCCGGTTCATGCAGGACGGCAGCAGGCTGCGGATGCCGGTGGCCGTGGACGTGCACCACGCGCTGTGCGACGGCGTTCACGTGGGCCGCTTCTTCGAGCGATTCCAGGCCAACCTGGACGCGATCTAGCCGCCCTGTCGAAATCGCGGCGGCTCATCCGTCGTGTGACAGGCAACCAAGGGAAGGAATACCTCATGTCCAGCACGGAAAAAGTCAAAGGCCCGGCGTCCTACTTCCCGTCCATCGAGAAGACCTACGGCCAGCCCATTGCGCACTGGCAGCAGGTGATCGCCGATGCCGGAGCGCTCAAGCACATGGAACTGGTCAACAAGCTCAAGGCCGAGCACGGCCTGGGTCACGGCCATGCCAACGCGCTGGTGGCGCACTTCGTCGCCGCCAGGAAGTAGCTTTACGGCGCTTCAGCCGTCGATGGTCACGATGACCGGCGCGTGGTCGCTCGGCCGCTCGTTCTTGCGTGGCAGCTTGTCAATCTCGCAGGCCGTCACGCGGCCCTTGAGCGCTGCGCTGACGAGGATGTGGTCGATGCGCAGGCCCTGGTTCTTGCGGAACGCCAGGTTGCGGTAGTCCCACCAGCTCCAGCTCTTGGGCGGCTGCTCGAAGAGGCGGAAGGCGTCGGTCAGGCCCAGCGCAATGAGCTCCTGGAAATGCGCGCGCTCCTCGGGCGTGCAGTGGATCTGCCCGGCCCATGCCACAGGGTCGTAGACGTCGCGGTCTTCTGGCGCGAGTTCCACGAGTGGTTCATCGTCAACACCGTCCAGCGCGCCACGACCTCCGACCCGGACCTCGCGCGCGAGGATGCGGAGGCGCTCGCCTACTCGCTGGTGTGGATGACGGAGCGGTCGTTCACCGAATACCTCGCCTCGCCTCGCGTCTCCGAGGCCGCCCTGCTCCGCGCCATCGAGCGTCTCTGGCGCACGGTCGTTCCCGTCGACTAGCTCCCGGTCCCACCGGCGGTCGCGAGGCATCTCTCAACGGCGTCGGGTCTCCGGGGACGGGCACAACCAGAGATGGCGGGCTGGAGGGCGTTTCCGGACCACCTGAGCTGGTTTGTGGCTCGACGCGACTGTGGCACTTGGTGGTCTTCAATGCAGCTGTCTCCTAACGGCGGCTGGTGCTGACTCTCGGCTTCTAGTCGACCTTTCCATCCGGGGGGCTCACTCCCCCGCGCCGGCCGTCAGCGGAGTTGGTCGGCCGTCACCGGCGCCAGGCGCGGATAGACCTTGTCAGTCCCGGGGAAGTTCTTTTGCGGAACGCACGGCGGGCCGCCCATGCCCGGCAGGTCCAAGATCCCGGTGAGGATGCCCGAAGCGTTGCCCGTGTGGTCGCACGAGAACGACGGGTTTCGACCGGTGCCGGCCAGCTCGAGCTCGCCCGGACGCGGGTACGGGGCGAACCGGCTGTTTGGGTTGCGCGTTGTGGCGCCCTGCACCGTCTCACCGTTGATCGGCAGCTGGAGGCGCAGGTACGAACGCTGCACGCCGAGCGCGTCGGGGGCGGTAGCTTGCGTCGCCGCGCCGGTGTTAGCGAAGGTCACCGACAGCTCGCGCTTGTAG
>SEEY01000078.1 GCA_004211235.1 Rubrivivax sp. | reverse complement strand
TGCACCCAAAAGGTTCTTGACTGACGTCCCTGCCTGATTTAGAGTGCTGGTGCCGTTACTGGTCTTGATATTGTTCTTAGAGATTCAATCGTGAGTAGGGATGCACAAGCTGCAAAGAATGACACTTGGTATTGATGGTCAGGAAATTGCAGAAGGCCTAACGTTCCAAAGTCGTGTTCGTACACTGTTTTTGGAGGCGCAATAGGCACGGACTTTTGTCTCCACACGAAACGCCCGGCACATGGATGAGCTTCCACACCTTCCGGTCAAAGTCAGCTTCATGACCTCACATCGAGATGTCAGCAAATAACACAAACCACCTGGATTTCTGAAACTCCTTTACACGCATACCAAACATCATCACATGACGTAGTCCGCCATGAGTGAAGGTCTGTCTCATCGCGTACCCTCCAGCGATTCGATCCCACTAACCCAACCCAGCAGAAACCATGAGCCCGCCTTCAGCGGCGCAAGCGTCCTCTGCCCCGGACGTCGGCGAATGGTGGGACGTGCCTCACGCCCAGCCTTTCGATGCGACGCAGCTCAAACGCAAGCAGCGCGAAGTGAAGGTCATGGGCAATCGGCTCGTGGACGACAGCGGCAGCACCGTCATCCTGCGCGGCGTCAACATCGGCGATCCGGACAAGCTGGCCCGCCAGGGCAAGTGGAGCAAGGCGCATTTCGAGGCGGCCAAATCATTCGGTGCCAACCACATCCGCCTGCCCGTCCATCCCATCGCCTGGCGCGCGCGTGGCAGCGACGGCTACCTCAAGCTGATCGACCAGGCGGTGCTGTGGGCCAACGAGCTCGACCTCTACCTGATCGTCGACTGGCACTCGATGGGCAACATCACGAAAGAGCTGTACTTCCATCCGATGTACGTCACCTCCAGGCAGGAGACGCGCGAGTTCTGGCGCACCATCGCCGCCCGCTATGCCGGCATTCCAACGATTGCCGTCTACGAGCTGTTCAACGAGCCCACCATCGCCGGCGGCAGGCTGGGCGAGGTCGACTGGCAGGAGTGGAAGGCTTTCAACGAAGAGCTGATCTCCATCATCTATGCCCACGACAAAGGCGTCATCCCGCTGGTTGCGGGCTTCAACTGGGCCTATGACCTGTCCCAGGTCGCCAAGTCACCCATCGCGCGGGAGGGCGTGGCCTACGCCATCCATCCGTATCCGCAGAAGAGCAAGGGCCCTTTCCCCGCGTCCTGGGAGGCGCAGTGGGGTTACCTGGCGGATAGATATCCGCTCATCGCCACCGAGATCGGCTGGATGGGCGAGGATGAGCCCGGCGCGCATCGGCCTGTCATCGATGACGGCAGCTACGGCCCGCTGATCGGCGAGTATTTCGCCCGCAGGGGGATCTCGTTCACCGTCTGGTGTTTCGACCCCGATTGGCCGCCGCAGATGATTTCCGACTGGAACTACACGCCCACCGCCCAGGGCAGTTTCTTCCGCGACTTCATGCGGAAGCAGGCCGACGCACAAGCCCAACCCGGCAAGCATTGAAAGGCAAGCCATGACGATCAAGACCTACACCGTCAACGGCGTCGCGACACTCGAAATCGCGCGCCCCGAGAAGAAGAACGCGATCACGCAAGCGATGTACCAGGCGATGGCCGATGCGCTGCGCGCGGCCGACGCCGACCCGGCCGTGCGCGCGGTGCTGATCACCGGGCAGCCGGGCATCTTCACGTCGGGCAACGACCTGGAAGACTTCATGGCCGGGCCGGCGCGCGGTGAAGAGGCGCCGACCTTCCAGTTCATGCATGCGCTGGTGGACTGCGGCAAGCCCGTCGTTGCGGCCGTGACCGGTGCGGCCATCGGCATCGGCACGACGATGCTGCTGCATTGCGACTTCGTCTACGTGTCCGACGAGGCGCGCCTGGCCATGCCGTTCGTGGCGCTGGGCCTCGTGCCGGAGTTCGCGTCGAGCGTGGTGCTGCCGCAATTGATCGGCAACCGGCGCGCGGCCGAGAAGCTGTTGCTGGGGGATCCGTTCACCGGCGAGCAGGCCGTCGAAGCCGGCATCGCCAACGGTGTGTTGCCTGGCAGCGAGGTGCTGAACCATGCGCGGCGCGTGGCCGAGCGTTTCAACAAGCTCGCGCCGGGCGCGGTGCGGGACAGCAAGAAGCTGATCCGCGATCCGCAGCGTGAAGCCGTCAAGGCAGCCATCACGCGTGAGGCGGCGGTCTTTGGCGCCCGCCTGCGCAGCCCGGAAGCCATGGAGGCCTTCCAGGCGTTCTTTCAGAAGCGCGCTCCCGACTTTTCCAAGTTCGAGTAGCGCGCGGTCCTATCTACGGACGAGGCCGATCAGCAGGCCGATCACGGCCAGGATCAGGAAGCCGTAGAACAGGATCTGGGCGAAGCCGGCCGCACTGGCGGCGATGCCCGTGAAGCCGAAGACGGCCGCAATCAGGGCGATGACGAAAAAGATGATGGCGTAACGCAGCATGGCTGGTCTCCTCACGGGTTGATGCCTAGATGGCGGACAGGTGAAGACTAGGGCCGTTGCCGTTTTCCACACGCCGGACGGCACTGCCGAGTGGAGTCGGACAGCGCTGACGCGGTTACATGTTGGTCGGCGCGACCAACCTCGGCTTGCCTTCGCGGTCGATGGCCACGTAGGTCAGGTTGGCCTCGGTGACCTTCACGACATGCGGGTTCTCCGGGTCGCGTTCCGCCATGACCTCGACATGCACGGTGATGGACGTGCGGCCCACGCGGGTGATGGTGGCGTAGAAGCTCAGCAGGTCGCCGATGGAGACCGGCTGCTTGAAGACGAACTCGTTGACCGCCACCGTCGCCACGCGGCCGCGGGACAGGCGAGCCGGCAGGATGGAGCCGGCGATGTCCACCTGCGCCATGATCCAGCCGCCGAAGATGTCGCCGTTCGCATTCGAGTCGGCGGGCATCGGCATGACGCGCAGCACGAGTTCGCGGTCGCCCGCCTTGTGGGGAGCGGGGCTTGATTCCTGGGGCATGGCGTTCACTTGGACAATGGGCTGCCGCCATTCTCGGGCCCCGGGCGCGCCCAACTGCCGTTCCTAGGACTACATGCGATCCACGCCACGCGCCATTGAACTGCCTTCCGTGCCCAACGCGCCCGTCGTGCGCGGCGATTGGGGCACCATCGGCCGCCTGCTGCCCTACCTGTGGCGCTATCGCTGGCGTGTCGGCCTGGCGCTGGCGTTCATGGTCGGCGCCAAGCTCTGCAACGTCGGCGTGCCGCTGCTCCTCAAGCAGCTGATCGATACGCTGGACCTCAAGCCGGGCTCGCCGCAGACCCTGCTCGTCGTGCCGCTCGGTCTGCTGGTGGCCTATGGCGCGCTGCGGTTGTCGACGTCGCTGTTCACCGAACTGCGCGAGCTGATCTTCGCCAAGGCGACCGAGGGCACGGCGCGCAGCATCTCGCTGCAGGTGTTCCGGCATCTGCACGACCTGTCCCTGCGCTTCCACCTCGAGCGCCAGACCGGCGGCATGACGCGCGACATCGAACGCGGCACGCGCGCCGTGCACTCCCTGATCAGCTATTCGCTCTACAGCATCGTGCCGACGTTGATCGAGGTGGTGCTGGTGCTGACGCTGCTGGGCGTCAAGTTCGACGTCTGGTTCGCCGGCATCACCATCGCGGCACTGGTCGTCTACATCAGCTTCACGGTCGTCGTCACCGAGTGGCGCACCAAGTTCCGCAAGACCCTCAACGAGCTGGACTCGGTCGCCCACAGCCGCGCCATCGACTCGCTGCTGAATTACGAGACGGTCAAGTACTTCAACAACGAGGGCTTCGAGGCGACGCGTTACGACGAGAGCCTGGAGAAGCTGCGCAAGGCCCAGCTCAAGAGCCAGCGCACGCTGTCTGCGCTCAACACGGGCCAGCAGCTCATCATTGCTTCGGCGCTGGTGCTGATGCTGTGGCGGGCCACGCAGGGCGTCGTCGAGGGTCACATGAGCCTGGGCGACCTGGTGATGGTCAACGCCTTCATGATCCAGCTCTACATCCCGCTGAACTTCCTCGGCGTCATCTACCGGGAGATCAAGCAGGCGCTGACGGACATCGAGAAGCTTTTCCTGCTGCTGGACCGCGAGCGCGAGGTGGCGGACGCGCCAGGAGCAGGCGAACTGGCCGTCAGCGGCGGCAGCGTCGTCTTCGACGATGTGCGCTTCGCCTACGACCCTGCGCGGCCCATCCTGCATGGCGTCAGCTTCGAGATCCCGGCGGGCAAGAAGGTGGCGGTGGTCGGTCCCAGCGGCTCGGGCAAGAGCACGCTGGCGCGGCTGCTCTACCGCTTCTACGACATCGAGGGCGGCCAGATCCGCATCGACGGCCAGGACATCCGCGCCGTCACGCAATCGAGCCTGCGCAAATCCATCGGCATCGTGCCGCAGGACACCGTGCTCTTCAACGACACGGTGGCCTACAACATCGCCTACGGCCGGCCCGGTGCCAGCCTGGCGGAGGTGGAGGGCGCGGCGCGTGCGGCCCACATCCACGGCTTCATCAGCGCCACGCCGCTGGGCTACGAGACGATGGTGGGCGAGCGCGGCCTGAAGCTGTCGGGCGGCGAGAAGCAGCGCGTGGCCATCGCCCGCACGCTGCTGAAGAACCCGCCGATCCTGATCTTTGATGAGGCGACGTCGGCGCTGGACTCCAGCAACGAGCGCGCCATCCAGGCCGAGCTGGAGGCCGTCGGGCAGAACAAGACCGTGCTGGTCATCGCCCACCGGCTGTCGACGGTGGTGGATGCGCACGAGATCCTGGTGCTGGAGCAGGGCCGCATCATCGAGCGCGGCCGGCATGAGGCACTCCTGGCCCGCGGCGGCCGGTATGCGGAGATGTGGCGACTGCAGCAGTCAGGCGATTGAGCGCCTGCCCAGTCTTGCGGCGCTGAACGCGCGGCAGGCCTGGTGCGGCGAGGAGCCGCGGGAGATTCAGTGCGGCTTCTTGGGCTTGTCGAAGCTCTTCGGGCGGTAGACATTGCCGTCCCATTCGCCTTCGGGCCTGTCGCGTGACGAGGACTGGCGGGCACGCAGGATGGCGCGCTCGGCCTCGAGTGCCGCGGCGCGCGTCTGGCGCTGGCGGCGGCGCCAGCCGGTGGCGCGATCGATCTGGGCGCGCATCCACGTACCGATGCCATCCAGCATGGCGTCGACCCGCGCCTGCGCGCGACGGGGCATGACCATGTGCAGGGCCATCGCGATGCAGATCGCGAGGCCGATCGTGGCGAGCACGGTTTGAAGCATGGGTTGAGTGTGAACCAAGCGTCGGCCGGCGCCAACCTGTGTTGGGGGGATGCTTACGATTTATCGCCGGCGTTTTGGCGCAAGGCCCACAGCGCCAGCACCGCCTCAGGGATTGCCCGGCTGGCTTCGTCGCGGGCTTGCGGGCTGCCTTCCGCCAGCGCGCCGTCCGCCCCGCCCAGCGCGGCGATGGGCGCGAGCAGCGCCGCCGTCTCAGGCGCGTCGAACAGCGGCGCCCAGGCGTCCGCGGCCCGGTCCACGGCGATCAGGAAGCCGACGGCCCAGTCCTCCGCGTCGGTGTACTCGGTCACCTCGTCCTCATCCCCGTCCTCGCCTTCGCCCTCGCCCTCGGCCACGCTGAAGATCGGCTCCCAGGACCGCGGGCGTTCCGTCCAGGCCGCAGCGATGGATCGCAGGTGGCGCAGCACCAGCATGACCACCTTCTTGCGCTGCTTGCCGCTGACGAAGGGTGCGTTGTCGTCGCCTTCGCGATCACCGCCCCAGATGACCGGCAGCCAGGCCTCGCCGGGCACGTCGGCCAGTGCGGCGCCGGGCGTCAGCAGCAGGCCGGCCAGATAGCCGTCCAGCCCTTCGATGTTCATCGCCTCGTCCGCCGGCAGGATGGACAGCAGTTCGTCGAGGTCGTTCAGTTCCTCGTCGGAGAGCGGGCGGATGTCGGAGGCCGGGTTGTAGTGGGGATAGTTCATGGAGAGTTCAGCCGTGGCGGCCGTGGCGGCTCTTGGGTTTCTTGCTGTCCAGCTCGGTGAGCTGCGACTTCAGCAGGGCCATCAGCACGCGGGCGTTCTGCTCGGTCATCAGGAGGATGCTGCTGGGTTCGATGCCTTCCAGCGGCGTCTTGGGGGTGATCGTGGCATCGACCTTGAAAAGGACCTGCCCGTGCTGGTTGGCGGCCGCGGCCTTGAACTTCTGGATTTCGATCTGATGGGTTTTCATGGAGCGACGGTTGGGCCGGCAGGCCGCCATCTTGCCATTCCGCGCGGCGAGACTTAAGGTGCCGCATGGCCCGGCCCCCTCGTCTCGAGATTGCCGGCGCGGTCTACCTGATCGGCGCCCGTTGCCCGTTGGAGAGCGGCCGGCCCGCTTTCGTCGACGATGCGGACCGCGCCGAGATGCGCGCACTGCTGGCCCAGGCCCTGCAGCGGTTCGATGCCCAGGCGCTCGCCTATGCGCTATTGCCCGACCATTACGACCTGCTGCTGTTCACGCGGCGAGCCAATCTGTCGGCGTTGATGCGCCACATCAACGGCGTCTACACACAGCACCAGCAGCGCCGCCGGGCCTTCAGCGGGCCGCTGTTCCAGGGGCGCTTCCACGCCATCCTCGTCGACCGTGAGCGCCATCTGCTGGACGCCTGCCGCTACGTCGACCTGGGGCCGGTGCGCGAGGGCCTGGCGCGGGGCGCCGCCGGTTGGGAAGGGTCCAGCTTCCGCGCGCTGGCCGGCCTGCAGGCCGCGCCCGACTGGCTGGACGTCGACGGCCTGCACGCCCACCTGCTCGGCCGCCCGGCCGTGACGCCCGCCCAGCACCGGCTGGCCGGCGACCGCTACGCCCGCCTGGTGGCCTCCGACCCCGGGTTGCAGCTGCTGCCGGGCCAGCTGCGCGAGCAGATTTTTCTCGGCGATGCCGATTTCGCGGCTCGCATGCGGGCCGCGGCCGGCGGCCCCCGACGCGCGGCCCGCACGAGCTGGGCCGAATGGCTCAGGCGCGGCGCCGGCCGTCGCGAGCAGGCGCTGTGGCTGGCACACACCGAGGGTGGCATGGCGATGACGGAGCTCGCCGGCCAGCTCGGCCTGTCCGTGTCGCGCATCAGCCGCCTCATCGCCGTCGCGGAACGCACGGCAGCCCCGCGCCCGGACGTGGGGCGCTGAACGCCCGGTGCCTCAGGCGCTGCCGCCGGCCGGCTGCGCTGGCCCGGTTACGACCACTAGCACCACCGTCCGGACGGGCGGCAGGCTGGCCCTAGGATGCGCGCCATGCTCAAGTTCTTCGTCCAACGCCCGTGGCTGGGTGCGCTCGTCGGGTTGCCTCTTGCCATCGCTCTGCTGGGCGCCATCGTCGCGGCCATCGTCTGGACTCAGCTGCCCGCCCTGGACACGCTGACCGACTACCAGCCCCACCAGCCGCTGCGCGTGCTCAGCGCGGATGGCCAGCTCATCGGCGAGTTCGGCGCCGAGCGCCGCCGCTTCGTGCCGCTGAAGGACATTCCCAAGCCCATGCAGGATGCGCTGCTCGCCGTGGAGGACAGCGATTTCTGGAACCACTCCGGCATCGACTACGCAGGCATCGCGCGCGCCTTCATGCGCAACCTGACCAACGGCGGCCCGCTGCATGGCGCCTCCACCATCACGCAGCAGCTCGCGCGCGACACCTACCTGACCAAGGAGCAGCGCTGGACCCGCAAGATCGTCGAGGCCCTGCTGGCCATCAAGATCGAGCATGCGCTGAGCAAGGAGCAGATCCTCGAGATCTACATGAACCAGATCTTCCTGGGCAACCGCGCCTACGGCTTTGCCGCCGCGGCGGAGCGTTATTTCGGCAAGGGCCTGGACAAGCTCGACACGGCCGAAATGGCGCTGCTGATCGGCTTGCCCAAGAACCCGATGGGCTACAACCCGGCGCTCCACCTGAGCCGCGCCAAGCGCCGGCAGGCGGTGGTGCTGGAGCGGCTGGCGGCCGTCGGCCTCATCACGGCGGATGCTGCCAAGGCGGCGCGCGAAGAGCCGCTCAACATCCAGCGACCCAAGCGCATGGCCGGCGTGGCCGACCATGCCGCCGAGCAGGTGCGCCAGGAGATGCTCACCCGCTTCGGCGAGGAGGCCTACACGCGCGGCCTGACGGTGACGACGACGCTGCTCTACGCCGAGCAGAGTGCGGCGCAGGAAGCCCTTCGCCATGCGCTCTTCGAGCTGGAGCGCCGCCAGCCCTTCCGCGGCCCAGAAGCCACCGCCGAGCTGCCCGAGGGCGACGACGGCCTGGACGAAGCGCTGGACGCCGCCTTCGACGCCCACCCCGACCTTGGCGAGCTGCGCACCGCCGTGCTGCTGGGCCAGGACAAGAACGCCGCCAAGCTGGTGCTGGCCGATGGCGAACAGATCTCGCTGAAGGGCGCGGCGCTGCGGCCGCTGCAGGCGCTCAAGCGGGGCGCCGTGGTGCGCGTGCTGGAGTCCGGCAAGCAGTGGCTGCTGAGCCAGACGCCTCAGGCCGAGGGCGCCGTCGTCACGCTGGACCCGGTGACCGGCGCCATCCGTGCGCTGGTGGGCGGCTTCGACTTCACGCGCAACCAGTTCAATTCCGCGACGCAGGCCTTCCGCCAGCCCGGCTCGGCCTTCAAGCCCTTCGTCTACTCGGCGCTGATCGAGCAGGGCGCCTGGGCGGGCACGCTGGTCAGCGACGAGCCCTTCACGCAGGGCGACTGGTCGCCGCGCAACTACGACGGCCAGTATGAAGAGGCGCTGACGCTGCGCCAGGGCCTGGCGCGGTCCAAGAACATGGTCACCATCCGCCTGGCCCAGGCCGTGGGCCCGCAGCGGGTGCGCGGCTGGGCCGGCAGGTTCGGCCTGGACGAGGAACGCCAGCCGCTGAACCTGACCATCGCGCTGGGCACCGGCGGTGTCACGCCGTTGCAGATGGCGCAGGCCTATTCGGCGTTCGCCAACGGTGGCCAGCTGCCGACGGGCTGGCTGATCCAGAAAGTGCAGGACGCACAAGGTCAGACGGTCTGGCAGGCCGACCCGCCCAAGCCCCGCCAGGCCATCAGCGCGCGCAATGCCTTCATGACCTCGCAACTGCTCGCCGCCGTCACGCGCGAAGGCACCGGCGCACGCGCCAGCTCGATGCTCGGTCGCTGGGATCTCTACGGCAAGACCGGCACGACCAACGACGCCATAGACGCCTGGTTTTGCGGCTTCCAGGCCTCGCGTGTCGGCGCGGTGTGGATCGGCTACCCGACGCCCAGGTCGCTCGGCGAGCGCGAGACGGGCGGCGGCCTGGCCCTGCCGGTCTGGGCCGCGACCATGGCCGTTGCGCTCAAGGGCCAGCCCAGCAGCCCGCTGGCGCCCCCGGAAGATGGCGGCCTGGTGAAGGTGGGCGACGACTGGTTCTACAGCGAATACGCTGGCGACATGGCCATCGCCCGCATCGGTCTGCCGCCGCCCGCGGTGCCGGTGGAAGAGGCGGCGTCGGAACCTCAGCAGCCCTGATCGCGGAAGGCGGTCAGCGCGGCGGTGAAGGCCGCGGCCGGGTCGGCAGCTGCCGTGATGCCGCGGCCGATGACGACATGCGTTGCGCCTGCGCGTGCTGCAGCACCTGGCGTGGCGACCCGCGCCTGATCGCTCGCGACCGATGTGGGCAGCTGGATGCCCGGGCAGACGATGAGGGCGCCCGGTGGCAGCACGTCGCGCAGCCAGGCTGCCTCCTGTGCCGACGCGACGACGCCGTGGCAGCCCGCCTGCATCGCGAGCCGTGCCAGGCGCAGCACCTGCTCACGCACCGAGGGCGCCAGGCCAATCTCCGGCAGGTCGGCATCCGCGAGGCTCGTGATGACGGTCAGCGCCAGCACGCGCAGATGCGGGAAAGGCTGCGCGGCGTGAACCGCGGCGCGTAGCGCGGCCGAGCCGGCCGAGGCATGCACGGTCACCATGGACGCACCCAGCACGCCAGCCACGCGCACGGCGCTCGCGACGGAGTTGGGAATTTCGTGCAGCTTGAGGTCGAGGAACAGGTCGCAGCCTGTAGCCGCCAGTTCGCGGACGAGGTCCGGGCCGGCCGCCGTCAGCAGCTGCAGGCCGATCTTGAAGTGGTCGGCCTGCGGCCCAAGCCGCTGCACCAGCTCACGCGCCTGCGCTGCGGAGTCGAAGTCGAGGGCAACGATGACAGGCGAGCGCATGCGGCACTATGCCAGCGCACTCGCATTCAGCGCCGTCACCCTCCGGTGTACGGCCCCTTCACTTCGCCCCAGCCCCAGTGCGGCATGGGCGCGTCGGCATTCACCGTCGCGCCGGCCTGGGAGTTGATGACGGCCAGGCGCGAGCCCCATTCGAGATAGCCCACCAGCGCGGAGCGGAACTCCGGGTCGTCGGGCAGGCCGAGCTCGTCGGCGGTGTCGAGCAGCAGTGCGACCCAGGCGCGGCGCTGGGCCTGGCTCAGGTGCCGGTCGAGATGCTGGCGAATCATGTGCGGGTGGCCGCCGTGTTCCGCGGAGTAGGCGGCCGGCCCGCCCAGCACCTCGGCGAGAAATGCGGCGACATGCGCCGGATGCTCGCCGCTCATGTGGGCGAAGACCGGGGCGAGCAGCGCGTCGTCCTTGACGCGCTCATAGAAGCGCTCGGTCAGCTGCCGCAGCGCGGCGATGCCGCCGAGCCAGTCGTAGAGGGTGGGCACAGGGGTGTCGATCATGGTCGGGGCTCGGCAGACGCGGGAAGTGGCAGGCCGGAGATGGGGTGGGCCGCGGCGGCGGCAAGAGCCCCTGACGCTCGGTGTTTGCCCGTGGTCAGCCACAGCGCCAGCGCCAGTTCGCCGACCAGCGCCGGCAGCAGCACGGCCGGGAAC
>SEEY01000696.1 GCA_004211235.1 Rubrivivax sp. | reverse complement strand
CATGCAGGGCCAGCACCTTGCCGAAGAACACGTAGCGGCTCTCGTTGACGAGCTGCTCATGCAGCACGCATTCGAAGGCCACCGGCGCCTCGGCGATGGTTGGCACCGCCACGCTGCGCGACGGGCGCAGCGTGAGGCCGGTGTGCGCCACCTCGCTGACGTCGGGCGGCAGCGATTCGCCGCAGGCATGCATCTGTGCGGCGATGGCCTCGTCCGGCAGATGCACGACGAACTCGCCGCTGCGCAGGATGTTGGCCGCCGTGTCCTTCAACCGCCCCTGCGCGTTCTGCCGGTTGACGCTCACCATCACCAGCGGCGGGTCCTCGCCCACCATGTTGAACATCGAGAACGGCGCCGCGTTGACGACGCCGCTCTCGCCCAGCGTCGTCACCAGCGCGATCGGCCGCGGCACGATCAGGCTGGCCATCAGCTTGTAGCGCTGGTAGGCGGTGAGCTCGCCGAAGTCGATGTCCATGTCAGCTATCCATTCAGGTATTTCGGGCCGAGCGCCGGGCCGCCCCAAGCCGGCCCGTTCGGGCGATGTGCAGGCGGCTGAATGCCGCCTGCATCGCCGTCCCCTCGGGGGACCGACAGGGCTTGCCCGCGTGCAGCTGTGCAAGACCAGGCGAGGGGCTCACGGTTGCTTGCCGACGATGGCGTCGCTGTACCACTTCATCGTCCACAGTTCCTGCTCGGAGACGATCTGCCCAGCCGCGACGCGGACCTTGCCGGTCTGGTCGCTGATCGGGCCGGTGAAGGGATGGAACTTGCCGGCGAGGATGGCGGCCTTGCGCTCCTCGAAGGCCGGCAGCACCTCCTTGGGCACCGCCGGGCCGAGCACGCCGAGCTGCACGATGCCTTCCTTCATGCCCCACTTGGTGTCTTCCGCCTTCCATTGCCCGGCCAGCTTCTGGCGCACCTTGTGCACGTAGTAGACGCCCCAGTTCAGCACGTTCGCGCTGAGCTGCGCGTTCGGGCCGAAGCGCGCCATGTCCGAGTCCTGGCCGATGGCCCACAGGCCCTTGGACTGGGCGAGCTGCACGATGGCCGGCGAGTCGGTGTTCTGGTACATCACGTCGGCGCCCTGGTTCATCAGTGCCTGCGCGGCCTCGCGCTCCTTCGGCGGGTCGAACCAGGAGTTGATCCACACCACCTTGGCGTTCACCTTGGGGTTGACGGCCCTGGCGCCCAGCACGAAGGCGTTGAGGTTGCGGATGACCTCGGGAATCGGGAAGGGCGCGACATAGCCCAGCGTGTTGCTCTTGGTGCGCTTGCCGGCCAGCATGCCCAGCAGATAGGCGCCTTCGTAGAAGCGGGTCTGGTAGATGCCGAGGTTGGGCGCCGTCTTGTAGCCCGAGCAGTGCTCGAAGGCGACGTTGGGGAAGTCGGCCGCGACGCGCACCGTCGGCTCCATGAACCCGAAGGAGGTCGTGAAGATCATCGTGCAGCCGTCGTCGATGAGCTGGCGGATGACGCGCTCCGCGTCCGGGCCCTCGGGTACCTTCTCGACGAACACCGTCTTCACCTTGGCGCCGAACTCGGCCTCGACCATCTTGCGGCCGAGGTCGTGCTGGAAGGTCCAGCCCACGTCGGCCACCGGGCCGGGATAGATGAAGCCGATCTTCAGCGGCGCGTTCGCGGCATGAGCCGCCGCGGCGCCGAGGCCGAGCGCGGGCACGGCGAGGCCGGCACCGGTGTGTTGAAGGAACTGACGACGCTGCATGGTGAGACTCCTGAGGGCGGGAGAGGGCGCGGTCCGACGCCCCCGGGCTGCGATCAGGTATCCGTGACGATTAAATCATGTATACGTGATCGTTTCGATGACGTATGCAAAACGCATGCCTGCCCATCGCGGCGAAAACTCGACGCCGCGGCTCGCATCTGCCTCTGTCCAGCCCGGATTCAGGGCGTTGCCGCACCACTTCAGGCTACCGCTGCACCGCGGCTGCCTGCCCGGAGCGCGGCGCGCGGGCGCCCGCCGTTCTGGTATACAAATGGCGCTGTTCCAGCCCTGCATATCTCCCGTGAGCCTTTCCAAGAAAGCCGACGGCGCCTACCTTGCGCTGCGCCGCGCCATCGTCGAGCACGCCCTGCCCTCCGGCACCAAGCTGCCGGAGGACAAGCTGGCCGAGCAGTTCGCCGTCAGCCGCACCCTCGTGCGCGCCGCGCTGGCCCGGCTCGCGTCTGACGGGCTGGTGGAGATCGGCAACAAGCGCACCGCCACCGTGTCCCGCCCGAGCCTGGAGGAAGCGCGCGCCGTGTTCGAGGTGCGCCGCTGCCTGGAGGCCGAGGTGGTGCGCCTCGTCATCGCGAAGTGGAAGCCGGCGATGGGCACGGCGCTGGAGGCGCACGTCCGCGAGGAGCGCGCCGCGGCGGCGGACGGGCAG
>SEEY01000077.1 GCA_004211235.1 Rubrivivax sp. | reverse complement strand
CGCTTGAAGTCGCGAGGGCATTGCGGCCACGTTGCCCTCAGCTGAGGTCGACGAAGCGGCTGTCCGCGCGAGGCGGCAGCGGGCTTCAGTCGTTTTGAAGAGTGTCGCGGCAGGCGGTGCTTCTCGGCGTTCGCGGGCTGAGGCAGGCCGCCGCGGCGCAGGCGCACGCGTTGCCTGTGCCGGGTCCCACAGCCCCCGATCCAAGGAGCACCGACATGGGACTGAACATCATGGACAACCGCGGCGTCGCGCTGGACCGCCAGCGCTTCACCTGGCGCGACATGGTCCAGAAGCCGATCAGCAAGCTCGATGACGACGCCTACTCGCGCGTGCACATCATCCTGCTGAACGGCCTGGAGCTGGAGGCGCTGAACTTCTCTCACGCCTGCGCCCGCATGAACAAGGATCTGCAGCCGGTGCTGGCCCAACTACGCCGCGTCGAGCAGCACCAGGCCACCACGGTGAACTGGCTGATCGGCGCCGACCATTCACCGCTGGAGACGACCATTGCCTATGAGCAGGTGGCCATCGACGTGACGGCCGGCGTGGCGCTGCGCGAGCCGGATGGCTACCTGGCGCAGGTGTATCGCTTCGGCCTGCTGGAAGACTTCGACCACATGTACCGCTACTCCGCGCTGCTCGACCGCCTCGAAGGCAAGGACGCCAACAACATCCTGCAGAGCTACACGGACATCCTGCCCGGCCGGCCCACCATCGTCGAGCACCGCGACCCGCTGGACGACCTGCGCGAACCCTACAACCGCCTGGCCGCGCATCCGCTGTCCAAGCTGCATGCGCTGACGATCATGGCGTCCGAGCAGCAGACGCACAACTACTACATGAACGTGGGCCCGCTGTTCTCCGACCCGATGGCCCGGCTGCTCTACGCCGAGATCGCGTCCATCGAGGAGCAGCACACGACGCAGTACGAATCCATCATCGACCCGAGCGAGAGCTGGCTGGAGAAGTGGGTGCTGCACGAGGCGACCGAGGTCTACAACTACCACGGCTGCGCGCAGCAGGAGAGCAACCCGCGCCTGAAAGCGCTGTGGGAGCGCTTCCTCGACTACGAGCTGGGGCAGCTGCATGTGGCCATCGAGCACTTCCAGCGCCTGGAAGGGCGCGACGTGGCGGAGATCCTGCCCAGCGAGCTGCCCGACCCCATCCCCATCGAATCGCAGCGCGAGTTCGTGCGCAAGGTGCTGGCCGACGAGATCGACCTGCGCGCCGACGGCACGAATTTCGTCACCAAGGACCAGGAGCCGCAGCGCTCCATCGACTACCGCGAGCAGCTGAACTCCGAGGGCTCGCCGACCGAGCAGGTGGCCGACGGCTACCGCTGGCGGCCCGGCACCGAGCTGAAGCGAGCCGCCTGAACCTCACCGCCTATTGAAAGGAAACACCATGGACTCCAATACCCAGCTGGGCCGCAACCGCACCGGCATCCAGATGTCGCCCATCGACACGGCCGCGATGCTGCGCGGCGCTGACGAGATCACCGACGCCATCGAGCCGAGCAACGTCGATCCCGGGATGCTGAGCGCCGGCGTTCGCGGCGACCTCGCCGACGCGCAGCTGCGCGAGAGCTATGCCAATGTGTCCGACGGCGGTCTCGGCTCGGTGCCGCTGCCGGCCACGTTGACCGGCGTCGCCAAGTCGGGCCTGGACATGCTGACCGGCAAGCGCCCGCAGGTGCTGATGGACAAGCTCGGCGAGCGGCTGGCCTTCGAGCGCGGCGGCGTGCGCCTGTACGACGCGCTGCTCGTCAAATGCCATGCGCTGGACAGCGGCCTGGGCGAGGGCGAGGTGGCCATCCTGCAGCGGTTTCGCGAGCAGGAGGCGCAGCACTTCGAGATGGTCGCGAACGCGCTGGCAGAGCTGGGCGGCGACCCGACCGCACAGACACCCTGCGCCGACCTCGTCGGCGTCGAGAGCATGGGCATGGTGCAGGCCATGAACGATCCGCGCACCTCGTTGCTGCAGGCGCTGCACGTGATCCTGGACGCCGAGCTGATCGACAACGCGAGCTGGGCGCTGCTGATCCGCCTGGCCCGCAGCGCCGGCCATGACAGCCTCGCCGAGCGCTTCGAGCTGCCATTGCAGCAGGAGGCCGTGCACCTGCGCACGCTGACCGAGCTGGTCGGCCGGCTGACGCTCGAGGACGCCGGCACAGCCGAGCGGCTGGTGTGATCCGGCCCGCAGCAGGGGCCGTCATGAAGGACGCGCCATGAAGACCGTCGTGATCTTCCAGGGTGGCGGGCCGCTGGGCGCCTTCGGCTGCGGGGCCTGGCAGGTGGTGGCGGCCTGGCTGCATGAGCAGGGCCACGAGCTGACGGCAGTGGCCGGTGCCTCCATCGGCGCCCTCAATGCCGCCACCGTGGCCTGCCATGCCGAGGACGCGGACCTGGGCGCCGCGGCGGTCGAGCGGTTGTGGCGTCGCGACATTGCGGTGCCCATGCCGGGCGTACCCGGCGCGCCCCGCATGGGCGACGAGGCACGCGCCTGGGCGGGTTGGTGGCAGGGCTTCGCACTCGGCAACCGGGCGCTGTTCTCCCCGCTGTATGCGCACTGGCATCCGCTCGCCGGCCTGCGGCGTGCTTCGTTGCCGATGTATTCGCAGGAGCCGATGCGGCGCCTGTTCGGCAGCATCGTCGGCAGCGGCTACTTCGGGAGGGGCCTCAGCGCGCCGCTGCTGGCCGTCGCGGCGACGGATGTGCTGACCGGCGAACTGCGCATCTTCCACAGCGACGAGGCACCCATCGACGCGACCGTGCTGTGTGCCAGCGCGGCCATTCCGTTGATGTTCCAGCCGGTGCCGGTGGGGGATCGGGTCTACGTGGACGGCGAGGTCAATCGCCGCACGGCAACAGCCGGTGTGATCGAGGCGCTGCATGCAGGCGGGCGTGTCGGCCGACGTGAGCGCCTGCAACTGGTGACCATCGGCCAGTTCTCCCGGCATGCGGACCGGCTGCCGCGCACCTCGCCGGAGCTGCTCGACCGTTCCCTGCACCTGCTGGTGGCCGACAAGCTCGCGGACGAGCCGCTGCCGGCCGGCCAGCGCATCGACATCACCCGCGGGCCCGAGCCGTACGAAAGCATCTCGGGCCAGTTCGACTATTCGCTGCCCCGCATCGAGGCGCTGCTGGAGGCGGGGCGTGCCGCCGCAAGCGCTGCCCTCGGCCGTGCGCCCGAGCCGCAGCAGCCCTTGCCCGCGCCCGCGAAGGCGCGCGCCCGGCCCGGGGTGAGCGGCCCGGCTGGCCGGCGTGGCAGCGGCGTCAATGCAGCCCCAGCAGCCACGCCGCGCCGAGCGTGACGGCGGCAAGCCACGCGCTCGTCGTCAGCATCAGCAGCACCGGTCGCCAGCCGGCGCTGGCGAGATGGGGCAGGGACGCCTTCATGCCCAGGCCGGCCACGCCGAGCATCAGGCAGGAACGCGACACGAGGTTGAGCTCGCCCTGCAGCGGCCGCAGCCCGAACAGCGAGTTGAAGGTCGCCAGGCCGATGAAGAGCCACATGAAGCCGGGCAGCAGGCCGGCGACACGGCTCAGCATCGGCCTGGGCGTGTCGCTCCTGGCGGTGGCCGGCGGGCGGGAGGCGAGCGAGACGCCGAGCACCACCGCGCCCAGCAGGCTCACGCGCAGCAGCTTGACGAGGGAGGCGGCGTCGCCGGTGGCAGCGGAGATCGAGTAGCCCGCCACCACCACCTGGGCCACGTCATGGATGCTGCCGCCGATGAAGAGCCCGGCGCCGGCTGGCGAGAGGTGCAGATGCTGCGCAATCAAGGGATAGAGGAGCATCGCCACGGTGGACAGCAGCGTCGCCAGCACGACGACGATCAGCGCATGGCGCTCGGTTGGCGTTTCACCTTCGCCGGCCCGCGGCAGCACGGCCGCGATGGCCAGCGCCGCCGAGGCGCCGCAGATGGCGGTGGCGCCGCCCGCCAGCACGCCCAGCGTCCACGGCAGGCGCATCAGCCTGGCCAGGCCCATGCCGCAGGCCAGCGTGGTGGCGACGGCGCCCAGCACCACCAGCACCGTCGGCCAGCCCAGACCCGCCACCTGCTCCCAGGTGATGCGTGCGCCGAGCAGGCCGACGCCCAGGCGCAACAGCGTGCGGCTGCAGAAGTCCACGCCGGGCGCCGTGCGTACCTCCACGCTCTGGTAGTGCAGGGCGGCGCCGAACAGCAGCGCATAAAGCATCGGCGGGCCCTGGTGCTGGGCGGCCACGAACGAGGCCGCCAACGCGATCAGCACGCAGCTGACCGACCCCGGCCAGACGCGCCGCAGTGACTCGGCAGGGGCCTCGAGGAACGCCGCCCGCGCCAACATCGCCGCTCACTTCTCGACGAAGGCGCGCTCGATGACGAAGTGGCCGGGGTGGCTCATGTTGCCCTCGACCATGCCCATCTCATCGAACAGCACACGTGTGTCGCGCAGCATCTCGGGGCTGCCGCACAGCATGAAGCGGTCGTTGTCCACGCACAGCGGCGGCAGGCCGATGTCGCTGGCCAGCTTGCCCGAGGCCATCAGCGCGGGGATGCGGCCCATGTTGCGGAACGGCTCGCGCGTGACGGTGGGGTAGTAGATGAGCTTCTCGCGCACCAGCTCGCCGAAGAACTCGTTGTCGGGCAGCTCGGTGCTGATGACGTCCTGGTAGGCCAGCTCGCTCACCTGCCGGCAGCCGTGCACGAGGATGATCTTGTCGTAGAGCTCGTAGACCTCCGGGTCGCGCACGATGGCCATGAAGGGCGCCAGGCCCGTGCCGGTGGACAGCAGGTAGAGGTGGCGGCCCGGCAGCAGGTTCTGCGTGACGAGCGTGCCGGAGGCCTTGCGGCCGACATGCAGCGTGTCGCCGGGCTGGATGTGCTGCAGGCGCGAGGTGAGCGGGCCGTCGGGCACCTTGATGCTGAGGAACTCCAGCGTGTCGTCCCAGTGCGGGCTGACGACGCTGTAGGCACGCATCAGCGGCTTGCCATCCACCATCAGGCCGATCATCGTGAACTGGCCGCTCTGGAAGCGAAAAGCAGGATCACGGGTGCAGGTGAAGGAGAACTGCCGGTCCGTCCAGTGGCGGACGGCCAGCACCTTGGCGTCGAAGAGGATGCTCATGCGGGTAGCTCCAGGGCGAGTTGGTGCAGATAGGGCCAGGGATAGATGCCGCGGTCGTGGCCGTCGCTGAAGACGAGCTGCACGCCGGTCTCCCCGACCGGGTGGATGCCGGTCAGCGCGGTGTCGGCGGGCGCCGCCAGTGGGTTGCCGTCGCGGCGGCGCTTCTCGCAGGCCGAGCATTTGCAGGCCGAGCGCAGCTGCGGCGCCGTGAAGCGCGCCTCTCGGCCGTCGGCCCAGCCCAATTCGAGCATGCCGCTGGCCTGGTGCCACACCACCTGGGCGGGCACCGTGTCGGTGTAGGGGGGCATGGCGGCTCCTAGACGAGGTGGCCGACGCCTTGCGGGCCGACCTCGGTGCACAGGCCGGCGAGGCCGCCTTCGCTGAGCTCGCCGCCCATCGCGGCGATGCTCTCCTCGCGGATCAGGCCCTTGATCTGGCGCACCATGGCTGCGAACTCCGGCTCCGAGGTCATCGCCGGCGTGCGGGGCCGGGGCAACGGCACCGGCAGCTCGGCCTTGATGCGCCCGGGGCGCGCCGTCATCACGTAGATGCGGTCGGACAGGAACACCGCCTCCTCGATGTCGTGCGTGATGAACAGCACCGAGATGCGCAGGCGCTGCCACATGTTGGTCAGGATCTCCTGCATCACCACGCGGGTCTGGGAATCGAGCGCGCCGAACGGCTCGTCCATCAGCAGCACCTGCGGGCTGGTGGCCAGCGCGCGGACGATGCCGACGCGCTGCTTCATGCCGCCGGAGAGCTGGTCGGGGTAGTGGTTCTCGAAGGAGAGCAGGCCGGTCAGGCCGAGCAGCGTGCGGGCGCGCGTCTCGCGGTCGCTGGCCGACACGCCCTGCATCTTCAGTCCGAACTCGACGTTCGCCCGCACCGTCATCCACGGGAACAGCGAGTACTGCTGGAACACCACGCCACGGTCCGAACCCGGGCCGGTGATGGGCTGGCCGTCGAGCAGCACCTGGCCGGCCGTGGGCTTGAGGAAGCCGGCCACCGCGTTCAGCAGCGTCGACTTGCCGCAGCCGGAAGGCCCGATGAGCGACACGAACTCGCCCGGCCGCACATGCACGTTGGCCGAGCGCACGGCCTCGAAGTCCTGGCCCTTGCTCTGGAAGCGGATGTGCAGGTCGCGTACGTCGACGCGGCCATGGGATGCCACTTGCATGTCCATCACCGTGCTCCTTCTGAATGCGCAGCCCAGGGCATGGCGAGCTTGGCGAGCAGCCGTATGGCGCCGCTGCACAGCAGGCCCAGCACGCCGATGGTGATCATGCCGAGCGCGATCTCGGCATAGCTGATCAGCGAGTAGGCCTCCCAGGTGAAGTAGCCGATGCCGAACTGCCCCGAGATCATCTCGGCGGCGATCAGCGACACCCACGCCACGCCCATGCCCACCGCCAGCCCCGTGAAGATGTGCGGAAGCGCCCCGGGCAACACCACGTGCCGCAGCAGGCTGGCCTCGCCCGCGCCGAGCGTGCGGGCCGCGCGCAGCAGCACCGGGTCGATGGCCTCGACGCCGTGCACCGTGTTGAGCAGGATGGGGAAGAACGCACCGAGGAAGGTGATGAAGACGATGCTCACTTCGTTGTCGGGCCACAGCATGATCGACATCGGCACCCAGGCGATGGCCGGGATGGGGCGGAACACCTCCAGCGCCGGCATCGCCAGGCCGCGAACGAGGCGGTAGCGCCCGATCAGCACGCCCAGGCCGACGCCGAGCGCCGTGGCGACGAAGAAGCCCAGCAGGATGCGCCGCACGCTGATGCCGATGTTGGTGACGAACTTCGGGCTGGCGTTGACCTCCACCACCTTCTCCAGCACCTGGGCCGGCGTGGGGATGTTGTTGAAGCGGATGTAGGCGTCCAGCTTGTACTGCGTGGCCAGCTGCCAGAACAGCAGCACGCTGGCGATGGACAGGGCGCCCATCAGGATGGACCCGCCGCGGCCGTGCCAGAAGCTGCGCCAGCGGCCCGGCGCAGCAGGTGCCGGCAGCGGCAGCGGCAGTGGCGTGACGCCCTGGCCCACATGGGCGGGCGAAGCGGGAGCCTTGGGCCCCGCCGGCACGGGCGGCGCGGCGAAGGTGTCGATGCGTTGGGCGGCGCGCATGGTGATCACTTCGCCTTGGCCGCACCGGCCGGGCCGGCGGCGGCGAGCGTGACGGAGGCCTGGCTCAAGGCCTCCGCAAAGGTGGCGAGCTTGCCGTTACTCTTGGCGGCGTAGGCCTCGGCATCCTTCTTCAGCAGGAAGGGCACGGCCACCGGCGCCTTGGGGTTGCTCGCGTCGACGGCGTAGTAGGCCTTGTCGGCCACGACCTTGATGCCCAGGGCCTTGTCGTACAGATACGCGACGTTGACCTTCTTGCCCGCGGCCTCGTATTGCTTGACGCCGGCAAGCAGGCAGGCCGGCGAGCTGAGGGGCACGATCTCGCCGCTGGCCAGCCAGATCTCCCCGGCCTCCTTGGGCCGCGTGACGGACACCTTGCAGATCGGGTCGTTGCCGGCAATGTCGTAGTTCGCGAGCGTCTGCTTCTGCGCTTCGTAGTCCTGGCCGCGCTGCTTGAAGGCTTCGCGCAGATAGCTCTCGTTGACCCAGGCGCCGGCATCGAACTCCTTGACGCGGCCCAGCTTGGACAGCACGCCGTGCGCGATCTTGATGGTCTCGACCCAGCGCGGCTTGATGCTCGGATCCAGTGTGTGGATGCCACCCGGGCCGAGGTAGAGGTAGGCCACTTCCTTCTCGATCTTGGTCCACTCCTGGATCTTGGTGGCGGCGAGCTTGGGATCCTTGCGCACCCAGTCGTTGGCCTCCATCAGGGCCTTGATGTAGGCGACGACGGCCTCCGGATACTTGTCGGCGAACTCCTTGCGCACGACGACGCCGTGGAAGGTCGGCACCTTGGTCTGCGCGCCGTCGAAGATCTTGCGGGCGAAGCCACGCTGGGGCAGCAGGTCGGCGAAGGGCACGAAGTCGCCGTGGCCGTCGATCTTCTTTTCCTGCAGGTTGGTGGTGCCCACCTCCGGGCTCTGGCTGACAAGGTTCCAGTAGTCGGCCGGCCAGCCGCGCTCCTGCATGGCCTGCAGCATCATGCCGTGCGCCGCCGAGCCGAAGGGCACCGAGACGGTCTTGCCCTTGAGGTCGGCCAGTTCGTAGTACGGGCTGTCCTTGTGCACGACGACGCCGTTGCCCGAGCCGAAGGCGTTGTAGGCGATGACGGCAATCAGCTGCGTCTCGTTGCCCTTGTTGAGCTGGCCGGTGGCGCCGTTCACCAGCAGCGGGTAGTCGCCCATCATGCCGATCTGCAGCTTGCCGGCGACCATGCCGTTGGTGATGGGCGGGCCGGAGGTGAAGTTCTGCCAGTCGAGCTTCCACTCGATGTTGGCGTACTTGCCCGTCGTGGGCAGGTGCTTCTCCAGCAGCTTCATTTCCTTGAGCACCACGCCGCCGGTGACGGTGTTGGTGGTCGTGTTCTGCGTGCCGATGCCGATCGTCACCACTTCCTTGGCGGCATGGGCCTGCGGCGCCAGGAAGGCCGCGCAGAGGAGCGCGAGGCACTTCAAGGGGAGGGCGGAAACATGTGAGAGCTGGGGCAACTTCATCTCAATCTCCTGGCAGTCGAATCGTTCACGAAGCCGCGGCGCAAGGCCTGTGCCTGCGCCGCTGCGGATTCAGGCGGGTACGGTCTCGGTCAGCAGCGGGCGCTTGTCGGTCTGGCCGGCCCAGTGCTCGGCGTCGGGCAGCGGCTCCTGCGCGGCGGTGATGAGCGGCCACTGCGTGGCCAGGCGCCGGTTCAGCTCGACGTATTCACGGTGCTGGGCCGGCAGGTCCTTCTCGTCGAAGATCGCCTCGACCGGGCACTCGGGCACACAGACGCCGCAGTCGATGCAGGCCTCGGGGTCGATGACGAGAAAGTCCGGGCCTTCGTGGAAGCACTCCACCGGGCAGGCCGCGACGCAGTCGGTGTACTTGCAGCGGATGCAAGCCTCGGTGACGACGAAGCTCATGCTGCACCTCCATTCATCTGGATCGTGGTGAGCGCAAGTTTTGACAGCTTGCGCACGTCCGGATCGGGGTCGCGCAGCGTGCGCTCCAGCGGTGTGATGGCGCGCGGGTCGCCGATCTCGCCGAGGGCGATGACGGCCTCCTTGCGCAGGTTGCTCACCGGATGGATCAGCGCCTCCACCAGCGCCATGACGCCGTCGCGCGCCTTGAGCTTGCCCAGGCTGCGGGCGGCCTTCACGCGCACCTGCCAGTAGTCGTCGTCCATGGCCCGCACGAGGTTGGGCACGCCTAAAGCGGAGCCGGTCTTGGCGAAGGTGGTGGCGGCTTCCTCGCGCACCTGCCAGACGGGGTCGGCCAGCGCGCGGCTCAGGGCCGGATGCACGCTGACGTCGGCATCGTTGGCAAAGCTGAGCGCGCCGACCGCGACGCGGCGCACCTCGGCGTCAGCGTCATGCGCCGCCACCTCCGTCAGCGCCGAGATGGCCTGCGGTTTCTTCAGGTAGCCGAGCACGCTGACGGCCGCGCGGCGCACCTTGGCGTCGCCGTGCGCGAGCGCCGCCAGCGCGGGATCGAAGGCGGCGTCCACGCGCAGGGCCTTTACCGCCTGCAGCGCGGCGGCCTGCACTTCGGGGTCGGCGTCGGCGAGGTAGGGCAGCAGCGCGGTGGCGGAGGCCGGGTCCTTCAGCTCGGCCAGCGTGTAGGCGACGGCGGCGCGCACGTCGGCGTCCGCGTCCTTCAGCAGCGGTGCGAGGGCGGCCAGCACGTCGGGCTCCTCGAAGCCTTCGAGCGCCTTGGCGGCTTCGAGCCGCACGGTGGCATCGGCATCCGCGAGCGCTGCAATCAACAGCGGCGCGATGTCGTCTTCCTCGTCCGTGTAGGGCAGGTCGATGACGGCGATGCGGCGCACGCCCGCATCGGGGTTGCGCAGCCGGTCATGGATGGTGGCCATCATGATCACCTCACCAGGTAGGGAATGTCGACGCGCACGGCGCCGGTGGGGCAGTCCTTCTCGCAGGGCATGCAGTACCAGCATTCATCGAACTTCATGAAGGCCTTGTTCTTCGTCAGGTCGATGGCCAGCACGTCGAGCGGGCAGACGTCGACGCAGACGGTGCAGCCCTTGTCGGCGATGCACTTGTCCTCGTCGATGACGACGGGGGCCTGGGTGCGGGTGATGGTGATGGTCATGGCTGTTGCTCCGTTAGGCCGCGGCGGGTGTTGCCACGCGCAGGCGCTGGTAGGCGGACTTCTCTTCCTCGTTGAGCTCCACGACGTAGGGCTCCACCGCGCGCTTGCGGAACACGGCGTTGCCGTCGGCGTCGCTCGTCACGTTGGTGTGGCAGAACCAGTCGGCGTCGTTCTTCTCGGGGTGGTCCACGCGCAGGTGGTACAGGCCCCAGCGGCTCTCGGTGCGGTAGAGCGAGGCGCGCGCCGCCAGCTCGGCGCAGTCGCGGATGGTGTGGGCTTCCATCGCCCGCATCAGCTCGTGCGGGTCGGCGGCGCCCATGTGCTGCAGGTCCTCGCGGATCTCGTCGAAGCGCTGCAGGCCGATCTCCATCTTGCGGGTGACCTTGGGCGGCTGCAGATAGTCGTTGACGATGCGGCGCGTCTTGTATTCGACCTGGAAGGGCGTCAGGCCCTCGGTCTTGCCGAGCGGCGCGTAGACGCGGGCCTTCTCCTTTTCCACCTGGCCGGCGTCGATGGCGGGCTGGGAGATGCCGCTGACGTAGTCGGCCGCGTTCTCGCCACAGAA
>SEEY01000076.1 GCA_004211235.1 Rubrivivax sp. | reverse complement strand
CGGTTACGACAGCCTGGTGGGCGAGCGCGGCCAGGGCCTGTCGGGCGGTGAGCGCCAGCGCATCTCCATTGCCCGCGCGCTGCTGATCGACCCGGCGATCCTGATCCTCGACGAGGCCACCAGCGCCGTCGACACCGAGACCGAGAAGGAGATCCAGCGGGCGCTGGACAACCTCGTCAAGGGCCGCACCACCATCGCCATCGCCCACCGCCTGTCGACGCTGCGCAAGGCCGACCGGCTGGTGGTGATGGACCGCGGCGAGATCGTCGAGCTGGGCCCGCATGACGAGCTGATCGCCCAGCAGGGCCACTACTGGCGGCTGTGGGAGGCGCAGGCCCGCCGCGTCGACGCCGAGGCGGATGAAGACGGCGGCCTGATGGTGGTCGCGCCCAATCCGAACGCGCACACGGAGAACGCATGAGCATGCTGCCCTTCCGCGAACTGCACCTGGACGCCCACGGCCGGCTGGTGCTGACCGACCTCGACGGCGCCAGCCACACGGGCGTGACGCCGGTGCGCGCCCATCCGATCTCGGCGCCCGACGAGGGCCTGTCGCTCATCGGCGTGCATGGGCATGAGATCGCCTGGGTGGAGCGCCTGTCGGCCCTGCCGGACGGCCCGCGCAAGCTGCTGGAGGCCGAGCTCGCCGCGCGCGAGTTCCACCCGACGCTCAAGCGCCTGATTTCCGTGAACACCTTCGCCACGCCCAGCACCTGGCGCATCGAGACCGACCGTGGCGAGGTCGACTTCGTACTCAAGAGCGAGGAAGACATCCGCCGGCTGGAGGAGGGCCGCCTGCTCATCACGTCCACGCATGGCGTGCAGCTGGAGGTGCCGGACCGCTGGGCGCTGGACAAGCCCTCCAAGCGGCTGCTGGAGCGCTTCCTTTGATCACGCTGCGCGGCCTGGACCACCTCGTGCTGCGCGTCGTCGACCTCGACGCGATGCTGGCGTTCTACGTCGGCGTGCTCGGCTGCAGCATCGAGCGCCGCCAAGACGAGATCGGTCTGGTGCAGCTGCGCGCCGGCCAATCGCTGATCGACCTTGTGCCGGTGGACGGGAAGCTGGGCCGCATGGGCGGCGCGGCGCCTGGTGTCGAAGGCCGCAACCTCGACCACTTCTGCCTGCGCGTCGAGCCTTTCGACGGCGATGCGATCCGCGCCCACCTCGCGGCGCATGGCATGGCCGCCGGTGCGACCGAGAGCCGCTACGGGGCCGAGGGCGAGGGCCCGTCGATCTACCTGAGCGACCCCGAGGGCAACGTCGTCGAGCTGAAGGGGCCGCCGGGGCCGGTGCACGTTCAGGGCTGAGCGGGTTGCCGGCGGCTTGCTGCCGACCGCGGCCAGGCTTCCGGGCCTTGGAAGTGACGCTACCGGATTACTTGCTGTGAGCCGCGGTGGAGCGCCCGTAAGTTACGGGCTCCTTCAACCGCTGGAGTCCCGTGATGCAAGTCCTGTTCAAGTGCCGTGCGCCGCATGCCGACGATGTCCGTGAATTGGCGCAGGCCCGGCTGAGCGCCGCCCTGCGGCGGCTGGCGTCGCGAGTACCCAAGGTGACCGTGCAGCTGTCCGATGTGAACGGCCCGCGCGGCGGCGTGGACAAGATCTGCCAGCTGGAATTGCAGACGGCCGGCGCCGGCACGGGCTGACGCGCAGTGACGCTGTGCCCCTGCAGACATTGAACGAGGTCCGACCATGAAATGCCCCACCTGCCCCGATGCCACGCTCGTCATGACCGAGCGCCAGGGCGTCGAGATCGACTACTGCCCCAGCTGCCGGGGCGTCTGGCTGGACCGCGGTGAGCTCGACAAGCTCATCGAGCGCTCCGCCGCTAGCGCCGCGCCCGCACCTGCCGCCGAGCCGCAACACCATGCCCAGGCCCAGCGGCGCCCGGATTTCGTCGACTCGGACTACGGCCGGCAAGGCGGCCACCGCCGCAAGTCCTGGCTCAGCGACATCTTCGACTGAGCCCCACCCATCTCATCCCGAAAGGAGCGATCTTCATGAAGCGAGTCCTGCTGTTCCTGCTGACCAACCTGGGCGTCATGCTCGTGCTGGGCCTGGCCGTGCAGCTCCTGGGGCTGAACCAGTTCCTCAGCGCCAACGGGCTGAACCTCACCAGCCTGCTGGGCTTTGCGCTGGTGATGGGCTTCGGCGGCGCCTTCATCTCGCTGCTGATCAGCAAGCCGGTGGCCAAGTGGACGACGCGGCTGCAGGTCATCAACGGCTCGCCGGACCCGACCCATGCCTGGCTCGTCGCGACCGTGGAGCGCTTCTCGGCGGCCGCCGGCATCCGCACACCCGAGGTCGGCATCTACGAAGGGCCGCCCAACGCCTTCGCCACCGGTGCGTTCAAGAACTCGGCCCTCGTGGCCGTGTCCACCGGGCTGCTGCAGTCGATGACGCGCGAGGAGGTGGAGGCCGTGATCGGCCATGAGGTGGCCCACGTCGCCAATGGCGACATGGTGACGATGACGCTCATCCAGGGCGTCATGAACACCTTCGTCGTGTTCCTGTCGCGCGTCGTCGGCTACGTCGTCGACAAGCTCGTGCTGCGCAACAACCAGGACGGCCCGGGCGTGGGCTACTACGTGACGACCGTCGTGCTGGACCTGTTGCTGGGCGTGGTGGCCGCCATGGTGGTGGCCTGGTTCTCGCGCCAGCGCGAGTTCCGCGCCGACGCCGGTGCGGCGCAGCTGATGGGCCGCAAGCAGCCCATGATCAACGCGCTGGCGCGGCTGCACGGGCTGGACCCCGGCGAGATGCCCAAGGCCCTGCAGGCGATGGGCATCAGCGCGCGGCCCGGCGGCTGGCTGGCCCTGTTCTCCAGCCACCCGCCGATGGCGCAGCGCATCGAGCGCCTGCAGCAGGCGCCGCTCAACTGAGCGGCGGGACGGCAGCCGCCGGGCGCCGCCACAATCGGCGGCCTGCGCGGTTGCCTTCCTTCACCATGCCCGTCCTGCCCACCAAGCTGCCCAACACCGGCACCACCATCTTCACCGTCATGTCGGCACTGGCGGCCGAGCATGGCGCGGTCAACCTCGGCCAGGGCTTCCCGGACTTCGCGGCCGACCCCGCGCTGCTGCAACTCGTCACCGACGCCATGGCCGCCGGCCACAACCAGTACCCGCCGATGACCGGCGTGCCGGCCCTGCGCCAGGCTGTGGCCGCCAAGCTGAATGACCTCTACGGCTCGGCTTACGACGCGGACCGCGACATCACCATCACGGCCGGCGGCACGCAGGGCATCGCCACCGCGCTGCAGGCCTGCGTCGGCGCGGGCGACGAGGTCATCATCCTCGAGCCGGCCTACGACAGCTACGACCCCGCCATCCGCATGGCCGGCGCGGTGCCGGTCGGCGTGCCGATGACGCTGGACTATCGGCTGGACTGGCCGGCCGTGCGCGCCGCCATCACGCCGCGCACGCGGGCCCTGGTGCTGAACACGCCGCACAACCCGAGCGGCCGTGTGGCGACGGCCGACGACCTGCGCGAGCTGGAACGCATCGCCGAGGCGCATGACCTCTTCATCGTCAGCGACGAGGTCTACGAGCACATGGTGTTCGATGGCGCGCTGCACGAAAGCGTGGCCCGCCATCCCGCGCTGCGCGAGCGGAGCTTCCTCGTCAGCAGCTTCGGCAAGACCTTTCACGTGACGGGCTGGAAGGTCGGCTTCGTCGCCGCGCCGCCGGCCCTCTCCGCGGCCTTCCGGCGCCTGCATCAGTACACGGTGTTCACGGTTCACACACCGACCCAGCACGCCATCGCCGCCTATCTGGCCAACCCGGCGCCATGGCAAGGCTTGAGCAACTTTTACCAGGCCAAGCGCGATGCCTTCCGCACTGCGCTTGCGGGAACGAAGTTGAAGCTGCTGCCCTGCGAGGGCACCTACTTCCAGACCGTCGACTACCGCGCGGTGTCCGACCTGCCCGAGCTCGACTTCGCACGCTGGCTGACGACCGAGATCGGCGTCGCCGCCATCCCGCTGTCGGTCTTCTACCACCAGCCCCAGGAGCGCGGACATGTCCGGTTCTGCTTTGCGAAGCGGGATGAGACGCTGGCGCTGGCGACGCAGCGGCTGCAGGACGGCCTCCGCCTCTGACGCGGTGGCACGCGCCGTGCTAACCCTGAGTACGCAGGCCAGCCAGCCAGCCCGACGGGGGCGAGGCCGGTCGTGAACCAGGTCACGGAGGCCCATGTCGCACCTACATCTCGCCCATGCCGATGCACCAAATCGAGCCGCCACCGCCCCGAGGCAGACGGCCGGCGAGCTGTTTGGCAAGCTGATCAACCTGTCAGGCCGCCGCCGCTTCACGTCGCAGCGGGTCGTCCTCTATGCCGTGCTGGCATCGCAGGGACGCGAAGGCGCACTGGCCACGGCGCGCGAGGCGCTGGCGACCTTCAGCGACGCCCATCGCGCGCTGCTCGTCGGCGACATGGCGCCGGCCGCGCTGGGCGGCGAGCTGCAGCAGGCCTACTTCGGTGCCGACCGGGCCGACGAGCGCATCACCGCCTTCATCGCACTGGCGCAACGTGCGCTGGACGTCATCGACACGCATGCGTTCAACGCGCCTTCGTTGCTCGAGGCACTCGTGGAAGCAGCCACGCCGCTGCTGGCCACCTTGAACCGCCTGACGCAGATCTACGAAGACCTTGCCCGCCAGCAGGCCGCCTCGGCCCGGAAGCAGCTCACGGCGGTCATGGGCGACATCGAGCAGATCGCCAAGCACGCGCGCATCGTGTCCTTCAACGCCCAGGTCGTCGCCGCCCGCGCCGGCACCTCCGGCCGCGAGTTCGCCGTCGTGTCGGGCGAGCTGACGCAGATCACCGGCAAGCTCGACGGGCTGGTGCGCGAGGCGGTGCGCAGCGCGGTGGCCTGAATGGCTCTCACCCTCTGAGCCTCAGCCGCCCAGCAGCGGCCCGAACACAAACCAGACGAGGAAGTTGTGCGCGGCGTGGGCGCTGTAGGCGGCCGTCCAGGCGACCCAGAACCCGGCTGGCCGGCACAGCCAGTAGGCCAGCGCGATCAGGCTGCCAGTGACGAAGGTGGTCAGGCCATGGCCGAGCCCACCGTTCACCCAGTGCAAGCTGCCGAAGAGGGTTGCGCTTGTCATCACGCACGCCAGCGGCGCCACCTGCCAGCGGCGCAGCAGTTCGATGGGCAGGCACTGGCCGATGAAGGTCTCCAGCGCTGGCATGAACAGCACGCCGATCAGCAGAAAGCCAATGCCTCCCAGCTCACCGATGTCCCCTGCCGCTGACTCGCCGATCCAGCCCTCAGGCAACAGCGTGTTGGCCAGCAGCGCAGTGCCCACGCTGGCCGGTGCGCTGCACAGAGACAGCGCCAGGCCCAGGCCGATGGCGGCCGCCCAAGGGCGCCGCGCCAGCAGGGAGGGCCAGTTCATCCGATTTGCCGCAGCGGGCAGCTGGCACCGGTCTCCCGGGTCGCGTCCAGCCGGTTCGCCAAGTCCATCCTCAATCCTTGCAGCGCCGCGATGCGTTCGTCGACGTCCGCCAGCTTGCGCGCCAGCGTGGCGCGCAACGCAGGGCCGGCGTCGTCACCCTGCGCCAGCAGTGGCAGGTCGGCGGCGATCTCGGCCAGCGTGAAGCCCAGCTGCTGTGCCGTGCGCACATAACCCAGCCATTGCACGGCCTCCTCGGGGTAGTCGCGGTAGCCGTTGGCGGCCCGACGCGCCTGCAGCAGGCCGCGCTTCTCGTAGAAGCGCAGGCTGTCGCGGCTCAGGCCGGTGAGGGTGGACAGGGTGCCGATCTGCATGTCGAGGGGATCGCCGAAAGTGATTGACCCTGGAGCGTAGTCGAGGGTCGAGCATGGGCACCGTTCGTCACGCCTGCAGGCCTCCATGCCCTCGTTCAGCCCCGCCCGGTTCCGCCACGTCGTGCGCGCCAGCGCCGTCTACGACCTTGTCGTCACGGCACCCTTCGCCACGCCGTGGAGCTTCGCCATCGCCTTCGCGCAGCTGGGCGCCGCCAACGAGGCGCTGGGCGGCCAGCCGCTGCCGGCCTTCGTGCCGATGCACATGTTGTTCGCGGGGCTGATGGGCAGCGTCGTGATGGTCTGGTCCGTGCTGCGGCTGCGTGCGCCGACACGGCAGCTCGGCCGCTACGACGCGGTGGCACGCGCGCTGTTCAGCCTGTGGATGGCCTGGGCCTGGGTGCAGACGGGCGAGCCGGTGCTGCTGCTGTTCCTGTTGCCGGAAATGAGCTGGGCGCTCGTGCAGGCGTGGCGCGTGCGCCGGGACGCCTGAGAGGGTGAAAGCTTTTCATCCAAGCCCGTCTTGCGCGCCTCAAAAACTCTCACCCGCTGAGCGGCCGGCCAGGGCGGCATCGCATTGCAGTAGGCTCGCCAACCGCCTTGTCCAGCCCAGCCGCCATGCATGACCAGCCCAACCGTTCCCTTCCGCCCGCAGCCGTGACCGGCCGACGCTTGCCGCGGCGCGACCTGCTTGCGGCGCTGGCCGGCCTGGCCTGTTGCCCCATCACGGCGGTGGCAGCCGAGACCCTGCCCAGCCTCATCGCACGGGTCAAGCGGTCTGTCGTCTCGGTGGGCAGCTATGGCCTGATGGACACGCCGCGGTTCGGTTTCCGCGCGGCCGGCTTCGTCGTGGCCGACGGTCTGCATGTGATCACCAATGCGCATGTGGTGCCCGAGGACGCGCCCGGGCGCATCGCCCGCAGCATCGCGGTCCAGGTGTGGCTGGGCGAGGACCAATGGCAGTTGCGCAGCGCCCGGCTGCTGGGGCGGGACATGCGCAACGACCTGGCGCTGCTGGCCATCGACGGCCCGGCGGCGCCTGCGCTGAAGCTGGCGGAGCAGGACGCGGCGGAGGGTACGGAGATCGCGCTGATGGGCTTCCCCATCGGCAACGCGCTGGGCCAGGTGCACACCACGCACCGCGGCATCGTCTCCGCGTGGACGGCCATCGCCACGCCGGCTGGCGGCCCGGCCGGTCTGAACCCGCGCGCCGTTCGGCAGTTGCGTGACGGTGCCTTCAAGGTGATGCAGCTCGACGCCATCGCCTACCCCGGCAACAGCGGGGGCCCGGTGCTCGACCTGGCGACGGGCGAGGTGGTGGGCGTGCTGCAGGGTGGCGCCATCAAGGGCACCAAGGAAGCGGCGCTCAGCGCGCCGACGGGCATCACCTATGCGGTGCCTGCCACCACGGCAGCGAGGTTGCTGGCGGAATACAAGCGCTGAGCCGGACTCGCCCGCGCTATGTCAGCCGGCGCGTTCCAGCATCGCCTGCAGCAGCACATTGCACCCTGCCTCGATGTGCTCGGGCTTGGCGTCCTCGATCTCGTTGTGGCTGATGCCGTCCTTGCAGGGGATGAAGATCATGCCGGCCGGCGCCAGGCGCGCCATGTAGACGGCGTCGTGGCCGGCGCCGGAGACCGCGCGCATATTGCTGTAGCCGAGCGTGTCGGCGGCCTTCTGCACGGCGGCGATGCAGTCGGCGTGGAAGGGCTGGGCCGGGTAGGCGCTGACGGGCGTGATCTCGATGGGCAGGCCGCTCTCGGCACTCAACTTCGCAGCGACTGAACGGATGTCCGCGTCCATCGCCTCGCACAGCGCATCGGTCGCATTGCGCAGGTCGATGCTGAACTTCACGCGGCCGGGGATGACGTTGCGGCTGTTGGGGTGGACCTGCACCATGCCCACGGTGCCGCGGCCATGCGGCGGGTGGCGGTGGGCGCAGGCGACCACCTCCTGCATGAGCTTTGCGGCGACCTGCAACGAGTCCTTGCGCAGCGCCATCGGCGTGGGGCCGGCGTGGGCTTCCATGCCGGTGACGACGCAGTCGTACCAACGGATGCCCAGCACGCCGGTGACGACGCCGATGGTCTTGTCATGGTCCTCCAGCACCGGGCCCTGCTCGATGTGGGTCTCGAAGTAGGCGCCGATGGGGTGGTCGCCCGGAACCTGCTCGCCGATGTAGCCGATGCGCTCCAGCTCGCCCTTGACGGTCTTGCCCTCGGTGTCGGTGGCCGCGTAGGCATGCTCCAGCGTGAAGGCCTGCGCGAACACGCCCGAGCCCATCATGACGGGCACGAAGCGCGAGCCTTCCTCGTTCGTCCAGAACGCGACCTCGATGGGCGCCTCGGTCTCGATGCCATGGTCGTTCAGCGTGCGCACGACCTCGATGCCGGCCAGCACGCCGTAGTTGCCATCGAACTTGCCGCCGGTTGGCTGGGTGTCGATGTGGCTGCCGGTCATGATGGGCGGCAGCCTGTTGTTGCGCCCCGGCCGGCGCATGAAGCCGTTGCCTATTCTGTCGATGGTGACCGTCATACCGGCTTCGCGCGCCCAACGGGTGACGAGGTCCCGGCCCTGCTTGTCGAGGTCGGTCAGCGTTAGGCGGCAGACGCCGCCTTTCTCGGTGGCGCCAATCCGCGCCAGCTCCATCAGCGAATCCCACAGCCGTTGGCCGTTGACGCGCAGTTGCGTGATGTCTTGCATGACGAGCACCTCAGAGCTTCGTGCCGAAGCGCAGCTTGTTGTGATCGGGGTCGACGAGCAGGAACTCGCGCACGCCCCAGGGCATGTCTTCGATGGGCTTGACCGGCTTGACGCCGCGCGCAGTGAAGGCAGCGTAGGCCGCATCCGCATCAGGCACCCAGAAGTAGACGGCGCCGCCGGGCGAGCAGTCGCCCGCGTGGCCCGTCAGGAAGATCGTCTGACCTTCACGCGAGATCTGCAGGAACAGCGGCAGGCCGGGCTCGAACTGGTGCTGCCAATCGATGCTGAAGCCGAGCTGGTCGATGTAGAAGGCCTGGCTGCGCGCCGCGTCGGTCATGCGCAGTTGCGGGATGACGGTCTGCGGACTCATCGAGCGACGGCGGTGGGTGCGAGGTCGTGGGCGCGCTTGATCGCCGCGTCGAACTGCGGGCCGAACGGCGGGCGCTTGAGATACCGGCCCTTGCCTGGCTCGGCACGCAGGTCGCCGCGCGCGAACACGACGCGGCCCTGGGCGATCGTGTGGCTGGGGATGCCGCGCACCGTGCGGCCCTCGAAGATGTTGAAGTCGTTCTTGGAGAACTGCGTCTTGGCGCTCAAGGTCTTGATGCCGGCCGGGTCCCACAGCACGAGGTCTGCATCGGCGCCCTCGGCGATGACGCCCTTGCGCGGGTACATGTTGAAAAGCCTGGCCGCGTTGGCGGACGTGATGGCGACGAACTCGCTCGGCGTCAGGCGGCCGGAGTTGACGCCCGCGTCCCACAGCACGGCCATGCGTTCCTCGACGCCGCCGCAGCCGTTGGGAATCTTGGCGAAGTTGTCGCGGCCCATGCCCTTCTGCTCTGCGCAGAAAGTGCAATGGTCCGTTGCCGTCGTGTGCAGCTGGCCGGACTGCAGGCCGCGCCAAAGGAACTCCTGGTGCATCTTCGGCCGGAAGGGCGGGCTCATCACGTAGGCGGCGACCTTGGCGAAGTCCGGGTCGCGGTAGACGCTGTCGTCGATGAGCAGGTGGCCGGCGAGCACCTCGCCGTAGACGCGCTGGCCACGGGCGCGGGCGCGGGCAATCGCCTCGGCGCTTTCGATGCAGCTGACGTGCACGATGTAGATCGGCACGCCGAGCACGTCGGCAATGGCGATGGCGCGGTTGGCGGCTTCGCCTTCCACCATCGGCGGGCGCGACATCGGGTGGCCTTCGGGGCCGGTGATGCCCATCTTGGCGACCTCGGCCTGCAGCAGGTAGACCAGCTCGCCGTTCTCGGCGTGCACGGTCGGCATGGCGCCGAGTTCGAGCGCACGCTTGAAGCTGTTCACCAGCGTCTCGTCGTCGCACATGATGGCGTTCTTGTAAGCCATGAAGTGCTTGAAGCTGTTCACGCCTTCCTCGCGCACGAGCGTGCCCATGTCAGCGCTGACCTGCTCGCTCCACCACGTCACGGCGACGTGGAAGGCGTAGTCGCTGGCCGACTTCTCCGCCCAGCCGCGCCACTGCTGGTAGGCCTCCATCAGCGGCTGCTGCGGGTTGGGGATGACGAAGTCGATGATCGACGTCGTGCCGCCCGCCAGGCCGGCCGCGGTGCCGGTGAAGAAGTCGTCCTGCGTCACCGTGCCCATGAAGGGCAGCTGCATGTGCGTGTGCGGGTCGATGCCGCCGGGGATCAGGTACTGGCCGGTGCCGTCCAGCGTCGTCGTGCCGGCCGGCGCCTCGCGCACGGCGCGCTCGCCCAGGGCGGCGATGCGGCCGTCGACGCACAACACATCGGTGCGCGACTCGGCATCGGCATTGACGACGACCGCACCGCGGATCAGAAGGCTCATGCGTGGGCTCCTTGCACGGCCATCTGGCGCGGCATGCTGAAGTAGTAGACGGCGCCGGACACGGCGAGGCTGAAGAACCAGCCGAAGTCGAACAGCGAGATCATCCAGGGCGCCACGGCGGCCTTGTCGACGACGCCGGACACGGCCAGGTAGCCGGGCAGGCAGGGCAGCACGCCCAGGGCCAGTGCGAGCAGGGCGCGCGGGTTCCAGCCGCCGCTGTATTCGTACTCGCCGCCGCGGCGGTAGAGGTCGGCAGACTTGAGCTCCGTGCGACGGATCAGGTAGTAGTCGGTCATCAGGATGCCGGCGATGGCGCCCAGCAGCGTGCCATAGCCGCCCAGCCAGGTGAACAGATAGCCGCCCGACGTGGCCAGCAGCTTCCAGGGCATGAAGAGCAGGCCGATGACGGCGGCGATCAGGCCGCCCATGCGGAAGCTGATCTTGTTGGGCGCGAGCTGCGAGAAGTCGTAGCTGGGCGAGACGAGGTTGGCGGCGACGTTGGTCGTCAGGTTGGCCAGCAGGATGACCAGCAGGCCGAGACCCGCGGCCACCGGGCCCATCTTGGCCAGCAGGGCGTCGGGGAACAGTTCGGCCTTGCCGTAGAGGATGGCGCTGGCCGAGAAGCCGATGACGCCCACCATCGAGAACAGCGCCATCGGCAGCGGCAGGCCGACGGCCTGGCCGAGCGTCTGGTCACGCTGCGTCTTCGCGAAGCGCGTGAAGTCGGGAATGTTCAGCGCGAGCGTGGCCCAGAAGCCGACCAGGCCGGTCAGCGCGGCCCAGGTGTTGGGGCCACCCGGCACGGTCTTGGCCGGCAGGCCGAAGAGCTGGGCGCTTGGCACGGCCATCATCAGCGCGACGACCAGCGCGATGGACGCGCCGATCATGAGCGGCGCGGCGATGACTTCGAGCAGCCGGATCGACTCGGTGCCGCGCCAGATGAACCACAGGTGCAGTGCCCAGAAGGCGATGAAGCAGGCGAACTGCGAACTGCTGATCGTCTCGCCCGCGGCCGGCGCGGCGAGGTGAAAGCCCAGCACGTTCAGGAAGCTGTGCAGCGCCAGCGCGCCGAAATAGCAGTTGATGGAGAACCAGCCGCAGGCGACGAGCCCGCGCAGCACCGCCGGCAGGTTGGCGCCCTTCACGCCAAAGGATGCGCGCGCCAGCACCGGGAAAGGAATGCCGTGCTTGGGGCCGACGCGGCCGATCAGCACCATGGGCAGCAGCACGATGAGGTTGGCCATCAGCACCAGCATCACCGCCTGCTGCCAGCTGAAGCCCTGGTCCAGCATCGAGCTGGCCATCGTGTACGTCGGCACGCACACCACCATGCCCACCCACAGCGCCGCGAAGTCCTTCCAGCGCCAGTGCCGCTGCGCGGCCGTGGTGGGTAGCAGGTCGGCGTTGCTCAGCGTGGGGTCGGTCATGGTGTGCTTCCGGTCAGTTCAGAGGTTCTGAGGAAAAGCAAATTGCGGGCCCTTCGGCAGACTGTCCGGCCAGCGCTGCATGACGGCCTTGTGGCGCGTGTAGAAGCGCACCGCCTCGGGCCCGTACGCGTGGTGGTCGCCGAACAGGCTGCGCTTCCAGCCGCCGAAGCTGTTGAACGCCATGGGCACCGGCAGCGGCACGTTGACGCCCACCATGCCGACCTGGATGTGGTGCACGAACTCGCGCGCCACATGGCCGTCGCGGGTGAAGATGGCGACGCCGTTGGCGTACTCATTCGCCTCGATCAAGGCGATGGCCGCCGCCAGGTCGGGCACGCGCACGACGCACAGCACCGGGCCGAAGATCTCTTCCGTGTAGCAGCTCATCTCGGCCGAGACGCCGTCGAGCAGCGTGCCGCCGACGAAGAAGCCGTCCTCGAAGCCCGCGACGCGATGGCCACGACCATCGACCACGGCTTTCGCCCCGGCGGCCACGCCTTCGCCGATCAGCTTCTCGACGCGCTGCTGCGAGGCGCGCGTGATCAGCGGCCCCATCTCGATGCCGGCACCAAAGCCCTCGCCGATCTTCAGCGCGGCGACCTTGGGCGCCAGCGCCGCGACCAGCGCGTCGGCCGCATCACCGACAGCGACGGCCACCGAGATTGCCATGCAGCGCTCGCCGGCCGAGCCGTAGGCCGCGCCCATCAGCGCATCGACCGCCTGCTCCAGATCGGCATCCGGCATGACGACCATGTGGTTCTTCGCGCCGCCGAGGGCCTGCACGCGCTTGCCGTGAGCGGTGCCTACCTTGTAGATG
>SEEY01000075.1 GCA_004211235.1 Rubrivivax sp. | reverse complement strand
GGGCGGCCCTGGCGGGCGGGCCGGGCCGGCGTGGTGTGGTGAAGGGCAGCCATCACGCGCGCTTCGCAGTGCTGAGGGCACGCTGCCAGGCCGAGGCCCAGTTGCTCTGCAGGCGCAGGTCGATGACGCGACGTGCAATCTCGTCGACGGGCAGGCGCACCTTGTAGCTGGCGCTGCGCACGAAGAGGAAGACCGGCGTGATGTTGCGGCCCACTAGCTCACGCTGGTAGACGCCAGCGTGCAGACCTGACCCTGCACGCGCGACGAAGAAGCGACCCCCTGCCCGCTTCTGTGCGCGGATGGCGGTGCGGGCGTCATGACTCATGTTGCGGGAATAGCCCGCCGTCATGGTGATCCGCAGCTGCGACAACACCTGCACCACCTGGCCGCGGTCCACGTTGCCATAACGGTCCAGCCGTGCGCCCTGCCCTGGCACTGCCATCATTCCGGGAGGCAGGGCCTTGGTCGCCTGAAGCGCACGCTCCAGCGCCTTCATCGTGCGTTGGCCACCGGTGACCTGCGCATTGAGGAAGTGCCGCGCGTCCTCGCGAAACGTCACCAGCGCACGCAAGTTGCGCTTGGTCGCTGGGTACAGGCGGAAGCCCGCTTGCGTGTACGCCGTGGGGTTGTCGAAGACCTGGGGCAACAACCCGTCGATCTCCTTTTTCACGTCCTGCCCCGTCCACGTCAGCGCGAGCGCAGATGCAAACGGCACCTGCTCTGCGGACATGCCTCCGGCCCATCGCTCCAGCTTGTCAAAGTCATGCTGAACCGAGATGCCGGGGAACAAGGGGAACGCTCCAATGCAAAAAGCCCGCTGGCATGAGGCCTAGCGGGCTTTGTTTCTGAATCTCATCCGTGCGGCAGCCGCCTATCGGCAGCTGTCACTCACGAAGAGCTCCAAGGGATCAATTGTTAGGGCCGAAGTCTAACGATGCGTCCACCACAACGCAATCAGTTCGTTGCGATGGACTGCCGCGCTCGAATCGAGCGTGGGCATAGAAAGACGCGTCATGCACCTGGTGCTCATAGTCGCCGCGCTGAATCGATAACGTGCGGCACGTCGACCGCGGGTCCGTGCCCAACGCGTAGTGCGCCACCAGCAGCTGGCGCCACTGCGGCAGGAACTCGGCGGCGCAAACAACCAGCTCCATCCGCCAAGCCTGGGCCGGGTCCACCCGCACCAACACAGCGGGGGTCACCATGCCCAGGATCTCGCCGCGAGAGCCTGACTTGGCGCCCCGGAACATGTAGTGCGTGTGGCGAGACACGCCGAATCGCGGCGCAGCCCATCGCCCCCAGTTATCCAGCACGTCGGCAATGTGATGAGGCACCGCATAGGCCACATCAGGCGTCCAAGCTGGCTCGTTCGTGCTTCGAATCTTTCCCATTCCCAACCCCTCTCTCTGTTTCACCGTTTCAGCATCTGTTTCAGCTGCAAGGCCCGCCGTTGCTTGGTTTCAGCCGTTTCAGCCAGCCCCACCTCATGAGGCCAAAAACATGCGTTGATTAATGAACGGCGGCCCTCTACACACGCACACGGGCGGGAGCGGTGAAACAGCCGAAACGACGCAACGGCGCGGGTTTGCGGTGAAACGGGCGGCGAAACAGTTGCAGCAGCTCATGACTCGTCATCCGGTTCTTCATGTCGCCCGGAGAACGCCCGCATGTGCTTGGCGAAGTCCTTCACCACCGAGGCTGCCCAATGGCCCTGCGTGTCCCAAGCCAGGCCTCGCCCCACCTCGTCATCCTTCGGCCCGCAGCCACGCGGCAGCCAGATCCGCCAGCTCTTGCGGCGCGAGGGGTCGTTGGGGTAGTCGGGGTGCGGGCCAGTGAAGTCGCGAAGCGTCAGCGGCGGCGCGCGTTCCTTGCCCTCGCCATCCAGCTCCACCTGCTTCGCTGCAAACGCCTTCACCGTGGAGGTGAACTTCGAGCGGTTGTCGGCGAAGCGCTCACCCGAGCGGTCACACCAGAGCCGGTACACGCGATACAGCTGCTCCGAGCTGCACGCCACCATCGGCAGGTCGACGAAGCCGCCCAGCCACTCGTGCACGAAGCGCTCCGAGGCGCGGTAGCCCAGCTCGATCAGGTCCTGCTTCGCGCGTGTCAGCGGCGGCACGTCGCCTGGGTCGAAGTCATCGAGCGGAATCGTCTGCAGGTGATGCAGCCACTTCCGCGCGCCGTCGTTGTCCAGGAACTCGCGAACCCGTGCATACAGGTCGCCGCGTTCCTTGTTCGGCGTGTAGACCACCAGGAAGCGCCGGTCGCCCTCTTCCAACGCCAGCGGCATCACCTCGTTCGACAGGAAGATCAGGTTCGCGTGGTTGCTCTCCCAGCGCGTGTCCATGTGCATGGCACGGATCGGGATCTTGGTCGTCTGCGTGATGATCCACTTCAGCCGATTCTTCGCGTGGAACATCTCCCCGCTGCTGACCACCTCGTCGCCAATGATCAGCATCTTTCCCGAGAGCCAGGTGTTGTACTTGTCCTCGATCTCGGTCTGGCCCACCATCACGCCGTAGTCGCCGAACAGGTCGCGCAGCACGTCGAAGAACAGGTTCTTGCCCGTGCCGTGCGGGCCGTGGAACACCAGCGCCGACTTCATCTTCACGCCCGGGCGCTGCACCAGCAGCCCGCACCAGCGCAGCACCCAATCGGCAATGTCGTTGGCCTCCATGCCTGGCGCTTCCGACGTAGCGCACAGCCAGCGCAGCAGCTCCAGCATCGGCGCCACGTCGCCCTTCAGCGGCTCCAGCGGCATGCCCGCATACAGGTTGATGTAGTCAGGCCCCAGCTCGGCGCCGGGCTCGAAGACAACGTGCTCCTCCTCCACCATGCGGCGCTCGTCATGCGCCATCCACACCCGCACCGCATCGCCGCCAAAGGTGTGCCGGAGGTTGGCGATCTTCACCGGCTTGAGCCGGCTGACGCACCACGCGATATCGGACCCGTATTGGTAGGCGTAGTCCTTGAACAGCGTGTCCAGCTTCAGCGGGTCGACGACCTTGTCCTTCTTGCCCTTGCCGCCGCGCCCCCCTCCCTTGCGCGGGGGAGAGTCGGCGTTTTCTGCGGCCCCCTGTCCTGCTTCGACATCGTCGGCAACAGCCGGGCCAGCCGGGTCATCACGCCGCGCTTCGCCCTCGGGCTGAGGTTCGGGGCGTCCGCCAGCTCCGGCGCCGCCTGCGCCGTTCTGCCGCTTCGGCGGCGTCAGCGTCACGCCCACCAGCGGGGCCAGCCAGTGCAGCGCTTCCCGAGCCGGGCAGCCACGCTCGCGCATCACCAGGTCAACCGCCGTCAGCTTCTCTTCGGTGCCGAAGTCGTTGATCCCCTTCGGCATGATGGCCAGGTCTTCCTGCAGCGCCCGGCCGAGATCCTTGCTGGTCACCCGGTAGCCCTCGCCGCCTTCGTCATTGCGATACGGCCGCGCTGCAGGCAGCAACGTCGTCACCCAAGCGCCCAGGTGCCGAAGGGCCGCATCGTTCACGGCGCGAAAGTCCGTCTTGCCACTGGCCGGCCCTGAAGCCTGACCGGCAGGGGGAGCGGGGCGCGGCGCCGGCGGCAGTGCAGCGGCCGCCCGTGCCGCATCCTTCTCGGCCAACTGCTGCGCCTTGCTCTGCTCGACCCACTCGCGCATCGTCTGCAGCGCCTCGGTGTCGGCCGGGGCAACTTCTCGCACCTCGCTGCAAACGACGCCGCTGCAGGTGAAGAACTGACGGCCGCAGTACACCTCGAGGCCAATCGGGTCGTCCTTGAATCCGTCGACCTCGCCGGCCAGGATCACGTGGATGCCCGTTCCCGACACGCTCACCTCGGTGAAGCTCGGGCATAGGGCCATTACGTCCTGGCACAGCTGCGACATCTCCCCCGTGGCCGGGTCGATTGCGCCGTCGATATCCACGCCAATCAGCCCATCACCGGGCAGGAAGGCGAAGCCGATGCCGGCATAAGCCGGCTTGCGCTTGAACACCTCGACGGCCTGGGCGAACGACACCAGCGCCGCGCGGTCCAGCTCGTGGCCCTGGGCCACGTTGGGGTGCTCGGGCGTCGGCTGTACCCTGCCCTGCTCGTCTCGCGCGATCTGGCCCCGCTCATCACGAGGCTGCCCCTGCGGCCAGCCCCGAGGCTCACCGTTCACGTAGTACGGCAGCTTGCCCTGTTTGGCGCCCGGCGCCTTCGGCGGCGTCAGCTTCCACAAAAGCCACTGCGGCCGTGAGCGCATTGCCTCGGGCAGTGAATCGACTCGCGAGGCCAGCGCCGACCGCAGCGCCGATGCAGACATCACAACAACGCTCACCGGCCCAGCCCCTGCCGCCGCAGCGTTTGCACACGCGCCTCGTGGTCGCCGCGGCAGTCGTCATCGCAGTACACCGCCATCGGCAGGCACTCGTCGCCGCAGTTCGTGCAAACACCCGGCGCGCTGGCCTGGGCGGCGCCGGCGGCGCGCTGGTGGTCCAGCATCGCGGCGTTGAGCAGCTGCTCGGCATGCAGCGCCGCCATGTCCTCGGCGCCCAGGCGCTCGGTGGGGTCGTGGTCCGTCAGCGGCGCCCGTTCAGGCAAGGTTCGCGCGTCGGGCCAGCTCGCGGAGGTGCGACCTGTCACGGCGCCGCACCTGGTGCGGTCGCCCGCAGCTCGGCATTCATGCGAGCCAGGCTGCCCAGCAGGCGCTGCGTGGTGGCCACCAGCAGCCCCACCTGCCGGTCCACCTCGCGCAGCTCGCGGTCGGTGATGCGGTGGTCCGCCAGCGACACCACAACGCCCGCCATCAGGTCGCTGAAGCCCTTGGCCACCTCGGCCACCTCGGTGGCAGCCGGGCCGTCCTCGTCACCCAGCGCCGGCAGCTTCACCACCATGCAGCCCAGCTCGACCGCCATCGCGTTCAGGATGCGAAGGTCGCCCGTGAGCCGCATCACCTTCATGCCGTCCAGCAGCCCGAACTTGGGCACCGTGCGGCCGGCCTCAAGCATGGCGGCCACATCGGTAGCCGAGCGCACCTGCACCTCGGCACTGAGCGACGTGCCACGCTTGCCAATGCGAGGGCCCAGGGAATCAGCGCCGCCGTCGTATTCGTGGACGGTCGCGTTGCAGGCATCAGCGACGTTCATCGCAGCCTCCTCAGTGATTTTTGATGGTTTGAAATGACGCACGCCACGAGACTGGCGGCATGAACACACAGGGAGACAGGCCGCTGCCTCGCGTCGGATACGCTTGCAGTTACCACAACCGCAAGCCAGAGGGGGGCTCCCATGAACGAGAAGGCGCTGCAAGAGCACCTCTTGAAGATCGCCCATGCCTTCGAAAAGATTCGTTGCGACCTGGCTGCGACACAGGCCGTGCTGCAGGTGCTCATCGAGACGCACCCGAATCCCGAACTTGCCCGGCAGGGCGTGCACGACGAACTCGAGCGCTGGATAGCAGCCGGCCTAGCGTCTGCCATAGGCGATGGCGGAGTGGCGTCTTTTCAAAAATTGCAGCGGTTTCTCGCAGATACGCGCTCTCAGACTTAAGAGCGGCAAACACCGCATCGGGTTCGAAGCCCCGTTCATGGCGCACTTCTGACCGCGACTTCAACCCGGAGCGGATCTCGTGTTCAACCACGAACCGCTTATTGCGAGCCCAGTTCTCAAAGCGGAGGTCGATCGGCGCTAGCAGCGGCGCCCCGGCCGTCACGCGGTCGACGACGCCGGCCAGGCGGTCCTTCGTCGGATGGGGTTTGTCACGCTGCATGGCGCTCCTCGGTTGGGCCGATCACGTCAATGCATGGGCGCCCTTTCGGGTGCGGCCAGTTCGGATCGGGCACGCGCACCCATCGGAGATCGGAGCGCAACTGCTCCACCGGCACGCCGGACTCACGTTCGATGGCAGGGCAGCGGTGGTCGGGCACCTGGCGGCCGTTGAGCCAGTTCCAGATCTCCTGCTGCCGCGCGCCGATACGTTGGGCCAGCGCAGTTTGGCCACCGGCCGCTTGGACGGCCTGACGGATCGATGAGGTTGAAGCGGTCATGCCCGCTATTACACGGTTTGTTTATGAACGCGTCAATCAAAACGTGTAACACGCGCTGTGTAATGCCTCAACAATCGTGCATGCACCCTTCAGCTCAGCGCCTTTACGACGCCGCCGGCACGACTCGCCCGAGCGAAGTCGCCGTTGCGCTGGACACCACGCCGCAGGTAGTTAAGAACTGGGAGTCGCGCGGTGTCTCTAGAACGGGCGCGTTGGCCGCTGAAAAGGTGTTCGGCTGCAGCGTTAGCTGGGTGCTGGAGGGGATCGGCGAGCGGGCGGGCGCGGCGCTGCCGGCCGTTGGCCAACCAACGTCTACACAGCCAACGACCGTAGCCGCAGCGCTTTCGATAGTCCTTGACGCGTTGGCGGCTTGCAAAGCTCGCGCCGAGCTTCGGCAACTTCTCCCAATGTTGGTCGACACAGACGCCCCGGCCTATCGCCATCGGTTGGCGGAGCTGCTAACCGATGCGGCACCGTCCACATCACCCCTTGGCGCTGTCATCGCGCCTGAACATGACGAACGGCTGCGCCAGATGGCCGTACGAGCGGAGGAAGAACATGCCCGAAGGAGTGCTGTCAGCAAGCAGCAACGTCGTCGCACTGCAGGCTAGCCTGCTGGGCCTGGGCTTTGCCAGCACCGGCGGCCTAGGCCAGCGTGTAACCGGCTCACGCAACGAAATATGGTATTGCCATGCATTCGATCAGCACGGCGATGGCGTCATGCTTTACGTCAAGCTGGGCCTGCCCGTGCGAGCCATGCTCGTGGAGGCCCTGGCAGCGCAGGTTGCCAGCGCCATAGGCCTCAAAAGCCCCCCGCCCTTTCTCTGCCAGTTGCAGCCGCATCACGTGGGCCGGCCCAGGGGTCAGCGCTTCATCGCATTTGCCAGCGCCGCAGCCGGCGAACGCGGCCTGGCCAGGCCGCTGCGCAACCTGGACGCCCTTCTCCAGATGCTGTCGGCGAACAAAGTGTCTGACCTCGCGTGCGTATTTGACGAGTGGATTGCCAACGACGTGCGCAGCCCGTCGGACATCCTCATTTGCCCCGAGCAGGGTCCCATCTTCATTGACCATGAAGCCGCGCTCCCCGAAGGCGGCGACCCCGCCGGCAGCTTCACCAACTGGCTCGCCGGTCGCCTCATTGATGGCATGGACCTGAGGGAACGCCAGCAGCTGCTCGTCCGCTTGCGCAAGCGGTGTGCCGCACTCTACCGGCTGCGGATGGACAGCCCACCCGTCGTCCTAGCGGTGGTCCAGGGCGGGGCGACCTTGTATGCTGAACTCGTGGCATTCCTGCACGAGCGGCTGGCACACCTTGACCGCCTGCTCAGCGAGCGCACCGTGCCAGAGCAGCAATACCTCGTTCCCCTGCCAACCTCCACAGTTTCACCAGAGCCCCCCCATGCAGCCGTTTGACCTGCCCACCTTTGCCGCCTCATGGTGGCCGGTGTTCATGGAGACCGTGCCTGGCAGCGGCGAGCGCATCACCGTCGCCGTTCTCGTGCGCGAGGCCGAGAGCGGCCGGGCAACCGTTCGCGCGGCATTTGCGCCTGCGCTCTACGCCACGCTTTTCGGCCAGGCGGCCGGCAAGGGCATGCTCGCCATGGCCACCACCACCATCGTCGACCTGCAACGCCAGCTCGACGCCGGCGTACCCGTTGAACAACTTGACCCGCCGTTTGGCGGGTTCCAGCTCGGCGCCGAGCATGACGGTGTGGCCCGGGATGCTGCCGAGATCTTCGACGTCGGCCTGCGCATGAGTTCCGGTCTGGGCGTATCCAACTTTGGCGCCACGGCCACGCGAGTCAGCGCGTCGAGCCTGGCTTTCGATGATTGGGCCGACAGCGTGCGCCTCGAGCTCTTGACCTACATGGCCGCGCTGAAGTTCAACCCGCAGGAGTTCCGCGCGCGCATCAAGATCGCTCGCAAGACCCTGCAGTTCGGCTTCATACGCGGCAGCTTCGTCGCCAACTTTGGCTTGCTCAGGCCGGGCAGCGCAGCCGCAGACTGCCGAGCGCTCAAGAGCAAAATATTCGATCTCGAAGCTCTGCGTCGAGACCAGCTATTTCCGGTCACCCGGGCAGACGTCCTGCTCGGCTGCCCAGACGCAAAGGCCCTCGCAGTTCACACCCACCGCGAGGTGGAAACGTTCCTGGCATCCTGGGATTTTCTGGATGCTGAGGCGCGTGCGCGCAACGTGAGCCTCGTGCGGTGCGACAGCCCCCTCGAAGCGGCCAAACACATCGCCGTTCATGCTGCCTAGGGCCAACCAACGCCTGATTTCGGCGCTCGGCTAGCTCCCCCCGGCATCCATCAAGCCCGCTTCGGCGGGCTTTTTGTCGTCCCGCGGCTAGGTATTTCCCCTGTAATTCACGTTTTGTGTTGACTGCCTCTTAAACGTTTTGTGTAATGCGTTCCAAGCAACAGGAGCGCACATGAACGATCAAATCCGCGAAGCCGTCAGTTACCGGGCCTTCCTGCGCCCTGCAGGTCACCCAACTGACACCGGCGTTTTGCCGTTCATCCAGCTCCGCGCCGTCAGCGCCGAGCACGCTATGCGGGCTGCCCACCACGTCACCGGCCACCCGGTCGACAGCGTGGAACGCCTAGATGCAGCCGCTGCTTGAGCGAGGGTGCATGAGCAAGCCCATCACCGCCAAGACCGCCGCCGCCCTCGCAGCCATCGTCACCGACGACCTGCAGCAGGCTCTGGCGCGCGTCGACACCAAGCACCACGACTACGCCACCCGCGAAATGTTGCGCGGCATGGCCTTCGAGACAGCCCTCGTGCAACTCGTCGGCGCCCTGGCCGGGGTCGAGGCCGAGCAGGTCATCGCGGCCGCCATCGACGGCCCGACGCCTACACACAGCGGCACCAGCGGCCACTTCCTGCGCCTCCGCGCCGAAGACAGTCAGCTCAACGGCTACGTCACTGCCGGACGCATGCAGCGCCTCGCGTCGGCTGCCTCCAGCCAAGCGCCCGTGTGCGCCAAGTGCCACGGCCATGGCACGGTGCGCAGGCTCTACTCGATGGAGCGGGACCCGTGCCCGGCCTGCACCGACGCTTCCACGCGCCCTAGCTCCGACGCCAGCGCGACGAGCTCTCCGGCGGTGGCGGGCTGAGTCCAGATGGCACGCGCAATCGTCCCTGCTGTCTTTAGGCGCTCATACACAAGGATCGCCGCATCCCGCTCAGCGGTGCGCCGCGCGGCGTCGAGCGCCGCCAGCCGCACATCAAACGCGTCTGTCAGATCGTCCATTGCCGCTCCCCCTTCACTTCAGCCAGCCAGGCATGCGGGCGCCTCCACGGTCCCCGGGCTCGCCGCTTGGATCCGCGCCGGCGCCATCGCGGGTGAGCATGGCGTCGAGCACGCCCCGGCCCACGATGGCCACCACGGCGATGAGCGTCCAGATGGCCGCCAACACCGAGGAGATAGGCCCGGTGCCCAGCACGCCGTAACCCAGGCCCATGGCGCAGGCCGCCATGGTGACGATGAACAAGACGGTTCGCATGCGCGCCTCCCAGCCGCTAATTGGTGGCCGGACGCTAGCACGGCGCCCGCCGAGCTGGATAGCCGCACGGCCACCATTCACCACCTGACGCCCGCAGGCGCCGCCGCCCTCACCTGCTGGGCCAACGTCGATACCGAGCTGGACCACCTCGCCGGCTGCTACTGCGCCGCGGCTACCGAAGTGCCGCGCCTGTTCGCCGCGTCCGAGGCCTGCAACGAGCTGCAGGCCGATGACGTGCCGCCCATCGGCCGCCCGCCGATTGCCTTCCTGCTGGCCCCGTTCTTCGACCGCTGGCCACGCTTCGCCGTGCTTGTGTGCGTCATCTCGTTGCTGGTGCTGTTCGGACTGGCTGGTGACCCGCCCGACGACACCCCCGCCAGCCAGCAGGGAGAGGGCTTTCCGGCCGAGCTGCGGCCCGTCGACGAGGCGCCAGCGCCATGAGCACCATCGCATCGCTCGACCCCATCGCCGGACACGCAGACGGCTGCGCCTGCCCGCGCTGCGTGGACCTCACGCCCTGCCCGACGTGCGAGCGCTTGAAGCTCGACATCGACTGGTGCTGGGCCTGCCGCCGCCTCGTCTTCCTGTTCATCCCGACGCTGCCCCAGGGCCGCCCCTACTTCGCCAACTACACGGAGGCGCAGTCATGAAGCGCACCTTGATGACCACCCTGATCGCGCTGTGCGGCGTTGCTGCGCTCGTGCTCACCGCCTGCGTCGGGGTGTGCAATTGAACGCCGACGCCGTCTACCTTGACCCCATCACCGGCGCTCCGCGCTCCAAGCGTTACGGCAGCCAATGGGTGTTCTGGCCGTCGCCCCAGTACACCGGCTGGCGCCAGCCGGTAAGCCCCGACCAAGTCAGCATCCTGGCCAGCGGTGACCTGACATCCGACTACAAGGTCTTCTTCGACCACCGGGGCTCGCTGGACGCCCCCGAGCACATCCCCAGCGGCAGTGTGAAGGCGCTGGATTTCGACACCGCCATCAACGGCACCACGACTCGCTTGATGGTTTCAAGCGTTCAGCGCGACGGGTGGTACGCCTGATGGCCACCTACCTCTTCAACTTCAAGAAGCAGTTCGCGCCGGCCGTCGAGGACGGCAGCAAGCTGCAGACGATCCGCCAGCACCGCAAGGACGGCAAGCGCGTTCAGCCGGGCGACACCCTCAAGCTCTACACCGGCCTGCGCACGCGCGGCGCCCGCCTGCTGCGCGCCAGCCAGGCCGTGAGCGTGATGGGCCTGCAGCTGCAGGTGCCGGCGGGTCAGCTCATCGTCGACGGCCGGCTGCTCGACATGACCGAGAAGACAGCCTTTGCACGCGCTGACGGCTTCGCGTCGTTCAGCGCGATGGTCGACTTCTTCCGCGACCAGTACCAGGT
>SEEY01000695.1:2168-4571 GCA_004211235.1 Rubrivivax sp. | reverse complement strand
CATTTCGGCCTCCTTGAGCGCCTGCTGAATGGACTGCACCGTGGCGTCGATATTGACGACGACACCGCGTTTCAGGCCATGCGAAGGCGCCACGCCGAGACCGGCGATGCGCAAATCTCCCCCCGGCAAAACCTCGGCCACGACGGCCATGATCTTGGCGGTTCCAATATCCAGCCCGACGACCAAATCCTTGTATTCCTTGGCCATGTCCGTCCTCAACGTTTTCTATTTACGGGTTTACCCGGAATCTGTGTCGTCACGCCACGCAGCCTGACCGCGTAGCCGTCGGCATGGCGCAGATCGGCGGACAGCAGCGGGCTGCGGTAAGTTGCGGTGACCTGCGTGATGGACTGGGCAAAGCGGCCGAAGCGGCTGACGATCTCCGCCTCGCTGCCGCGCCCGAGCTCGATGACCGCACCCGTGCCCAGCGTCGCCCGCCAGGAGCCGCGGCCGGACAGGTCCAGGCGTTCGATGCTCTCGCCGAGCTTCTCGGCGGCCGGCGACAAGGCGCGCCACATCTGCAGCATCGGCCCGGCAGCGCGCACCGGCCCGGCCAGCACCGGCAAGGTTTCGTCCTCCACGTCGCCGAGATTGGCCTGGAACACTTCGCCGAAGCTGTTCACCAGCGCGCGTTCGGCGCTGGCTTCGCTGGCGGAGTCGGCGCCGTCCACTCGTGCCTCCCAGTAGGCGGCGGGGCGGTGCTCTTCCAGGTTGACCTTGAGCCGCATCGGCCAGACGCGCTGCAACTGCGCATGCCGCACCCAGGGCACGGCCTCGAAAGCGGCGCGCCCGTCCTTCAGATTCATGCTGAGGAAGGAGCCGTGCAGCCGGGGCAGCGCGTTGGCGCGCAGCGAGGCGACGCTGTTGCGGCTGACATCGCCGTCGACCTGGATGGCCCGGAAGTTGAAAGCCGGCAACCGCACCACCCAACGGATCAGGCCCCAGGCAGCCGTCACCAGCAAGGCCGTGACGAGCAGCGCCGACACCGCATTCATCAGGCGGATGTCCGGTGGCAGCGCGGCCGAGTTCACTTGCTGTCCAGCCTCGCTTGAGACAGCAGCCACAGGCACAGCTGCGGATAGCCGATGCCGAACGCCTGCGCAGCCTTGGGCACGAGGGAATGAGACGTCATGCCCGGGCTGGTGTTCATCTCCAGCAGGAAGGGTGTCATGTCGGACTGGCGCAGCATCAGGTCGGCGCGCCCCCAGCCGCGGCAGCCGAGCAGGCGGTAGGCGTGCAGCACGAGCTGGCGAATGTCGGCTTCGAGCGCGGGCGGCAGCGACCCGAACAGGTATTGCGTCGTGTCGGTCTCGTACTTGTTGGCGAAGTCGTAGTTGCCGGCCTCGGCGCGGATCTCGATGACCGGCAGTGCGACCGCGCTGTCACCCTCGCCAAGCACGGCACAGGTCAGCTCCGGGCCTTCGATGCACTGCTCGAACAGCAGCTCGTCGTCGAAGCCCAGCGCCAGCTCGACCGCGGCCTGCATGTCGGAATAGCCGGCGGCCTTGGTGATGCCGATGCTGCTGCCCTCGTGCGGCGGCTTCACGACGACCGGCAGGCCGAGCGTGTCGGGAATCTGGCGGATGCGCTCGCGGGTCAGCTCAGCCCGGGTCAGGGCCAGGTATTGCGGCGTGGCCAGGCCTTCGTGGGCCCAGATCCGCTTGGTCATGGTCTTGTCCATCGCCACGCCGGAGGCCGTCACGCCGGAGCCGGTGTAGGGAATGCCGAGCCATTCGAGCGCGCCCTGGAGCGTGCCGTCCTCGCCGCCGCGCCCGTGCAGCGCGATGAAGGCACGGTCGAAGCCTTCGTCCTTCAGCGCCTGCAGCGGGTGCTCGGCGGGGTCGAAGGCATGGGCATCGACGCCGATGGACTGCAGCGCCGCCAGCACGCCGTTGCCACTCATCAGCGACACCGGCCGCTCGGCGCTGTGGCCGCCCAGCAGCACGGCCACCTTGCCGAGCGCGTGGGCGTCGATGTTCAGGTCGATCGCAGAGGTCATGCTGCGCCTCCTTGGAAATGCTGGGCGACGCGCCCCGGCAGGCTGCTCATCGAGCCGGCGCCCATGCCGATGACGACATCACCGTCGCGCGTCAACGCGGCGAGCGCGGCGGGCATGTCGGCGACGGTCGCGACGAAGTTCGGCGTGCCGACGGCCGCGGCCAGCGCGCTGCCAGTGGCACCGTCGATGGGCGCCTCGCCGGCCGAATACACCTCCGTCAGCAGCACGACGTCGGCGCCCTGCATCACGCGCACGAAGTCGGCGAAGCAGTCGCGGGTGCGGGTGTAGCGGTGCGGCTGGAACGCCAGCACGAGACGGCGGCCCGGGTAGGCGCCACGCGCTGCGGCAAGCACCGCGGCCATCTCGACCGGATGGTGGCCGTAGTCGTCGACCAGCTCGAAGCG
>SEEY01000695.1:0-2162 GCA_004211235.1 Rubrivivax sp. | reverse complement strand
ATTCGCCGTGCTTCTCGAAGCGACGGCCGACGCCGGAGAAGTTCGCCAGCGCCTTCTGGATGTCGGCATCCGCGCAATCCAGTTCGGTGGCGATGGCGATGGCCGCCAGCGCGTTGCGCACGTTGTGCTCGCCGGCCAGATTCAACAGCACGTCCAGCGGCTCGGCGCCTTCGCGCTCGCAGCTGAAGCGCATCTGCGCACCGGCCAGCGCCTGCACGTCGACGGCCCGCACGCTGACGCCGGCCGACAGGCCGTAGCTCACGACCGGCCGCTCGATGCGGCCCAGGATGGCCTGCACGCCCGGGTCGTCCGCGCAGACCACCGCCGCGCCGTAGAAGGGCATGCGGTGCAGGAACTCGACGAAGGCGTCATGCAACCGGTCGACCGAGTGGCCGTAGGTGTCCATGTGGTCTTCGTCGATGTTGGTGACGACCGCCAGCACCGGGCTGAGCTTGAGGAAGGACGCATCGCTTTCGTCGGCTTCCACGACGATGAACTCGCCCTGGCCCAGACGCGAGTTGGCACCCGCCGCGTTCAGCTTGCCGCCGATCACGAAGGTCGGGTCCAGGCCGGCTTCGACGAGGATGGCGGTGACCAGCGAAGTCGTCGTCGTCTTGCCATGCGTGCCGGCGATGGCAATGCCGCGGCGCAGGCGCATCAGCTCGGCCAGCATGACGGCGCGCGGCACGACGGGGATCTGGCGCGCCCGCGCGGCCATGACCTCGGGGTTGTCGGCGGCCACCGCGGTGCTGGTGACCAGCGCCTGGGCATGGCCGATGTGCGGCGCCGAGTGGCCGATCTCGACGCGCAGGCCCAGCGCGCGCAGGCGCTCGGTCGTCGCGCTCTCGGCCGCGTCCGAGCCGCTCACCGTGAAGCCCAGGTTGTGCAGGATCTCGGCAATGCCGCTCATGCCGGCGCCGCCGATGCCGACAAAGTGCAAACGCTGTACGGCGTGCTTCACTTGATCATTCCTTCGATCTCGTCGGCCACACGTGCGGCGGCGCGGGGCCGGGCCAGCGCGCGCGCCTTCTCGCCCATCGCCAGCAGCGCGCCGCGGTCGAGGCCGCTCAGCAGCTCGTGCAGCTTCTGCGGCGTCAATTCGCTTTGGGGCAAATGGATGGCGGCGCCATGCTGGGCCATGAAGATCGCGTTGTCGCGCTGGTGCGAGGTGGTGCTGACGACCAGCGGCACCAGCACGGCCGCGCAGCCGGCGGCGCAGAGTTCACTGACGGTGATGGCGCCGGCGCGGCAGACGACCACATCGGCCCAGGCCAGCACCGTGGCCATGTCGTCGATGAAGGGCCGCACCTCCGCCGTCAGGCCGGCGTCGGTGTAGGCCTGCCAGACGGCGCCGAGATGGTCCTGGCCGGATTGGTGCAGCACCTGCGGGCGCTGGTCTTCGGGCCAGAGGGCGAGCGCCTGCGGCAGCGCTGTGTTCAGCGCCCGGGCGCCGAGCGAGCCGCCCAGCACCAGCAGCCGCAGCGGGCCCTGGATGCGCGTCGCGTCCGCCATGCGCTCGGCAGGCAGCGGCAGTTCCTCGATCTCCGCGCGCACCGGATTGCCGCTGACCACGGCGCCGCGCGTCGAAGCGGCAGCCGCGCCGTCGAAGCCGAAGGCGATGCGGCGGGCGAACGGCTTCAGCGCGAGGTTGCTCTTCAGCATCGCCGCGTCGGCATTGACCAGCATCAGCGGACGACCGGTCAGCGCGGCCGTCAGGCCGGCGGGCACACAGACGTAGCCGCCCATGCCGAGCACCGCCGTGGCCTGGCGCTTCTCGTAGACACGCCTCGCGGCCCCAAGCGACTTGAAAAAGCCGACGATGCCGCGCAGCGTGTGCTTCAGACCCTTGCCGCGCAGGCCGGCGAACGGCAGCGCATCCAGCTCGATGCCGCGCGCCGGCACGAGGCGGTTCTCCATGCCATGCGGTGTTCCGATCCAGGACACCGTCCAGCCGCGACGCATCATTTCCTCGGCGACCGCGAGACCAGGAATGACGTGGCCGCCCGTGCCGGCGGCCATGACCACGAGGTGCCGTCCAGTCATGAACGCCCTCCCCGCATCATTTGCCTGTTCTGGTGCCTGCCGGTCGCTTGCGCTCCCTTCACATGGCGGCGCCATGTGAGCAGACCCCAAACAGGCAGAACGCCCGCTGCGCGGGCTAC
>SEEY01000694.1 GCA_004211235.1 Rubrivivax sp. | reverse complement strand
GACGTAGTCAGGCGCCAGGAAGCGCGGCGCAAGTTCGAGGTCGGCTTCGCTGCCCGGCTTGCTCAGGTGCTGCGCAGGCAGCTCGACAGGCTGCTCGCGGGCGCCCGCCTGCACGGCTTCCTTCTTGTCGTCCTTCTGCTCGCCGCCCTCCTGTTTCGCGTCGGACCGGTCCTGGCGCTCCTGGATGCTGCGTTGGGTTTTCAAGGTGTCGTCTTCGATGGTCATGGCTGGCCTTTCGGTGAGGGATGGGGCCGCAAATGCGGCAGACGCCATGCCAGGCCCGGCTTGCCGCAGACGCTGCGGCAAGAAGCACTCAGCCGCCCCGGTGCGAGTCGACGGCCTCGCTCTCCTTGCCGGACGGCGTCTGCGCATCCAGCCCGCGGTCGGGCGACTCGGCCACCTGCGGCTCGTCGCCGCGGCGCTCGATCAGCTCCTCGATGATGAAGTGGCCGTAGTGCTGGGCACGCTCCGCACCCTCAGCCTCGGCGGCCTTGGCCACCTGCAGGGCCTGCTCGTCATTCGCCACCCGCACCACCAGCCAGTGGTAGCCGCGCGCGGCGAGCACACGGTGGGCGAGGATGAGGTTCATCTCCTGGCCGATGGCCGAGATGGGGCTGGCCTTGGCGACGTCCTCGTCGATCTGCCGCAGCATGTCGCGGTCGGTGTAGCGGTGCGTCGCGTCTTCCGCGAGGCCCAGGCCGGTGATGGCCAGGGCGGCCCGGTCGGCAGCCTCGGCGTCGGGCAACGAGATGACCACATGGCCGACCGGCTTGAAGACACCGAAGCTGCGTTGTGCATCGCTGGACATGAAGGTCCCCTGCTGAGTGGCTGGAAACCGCCTGTGGCAAACGGCGTTCCGGGCGCGCGGGCACACGGTTTGCCACTTAACCGCTCGCGTTCTGGAGCCACCATGTCCGTCACACCCCGCCGCACCGTTCTGTACGTGGAAGACCACCCGGTCAATGCGCTGCTGATGGCCGCCATCTTCGAACACCGGCCGCAGCTCGACCTCGTCATCGCCACGACGGGCGAGGAGGCAATGCGCGTGGCCGCCGGCCTGCAACCCGCCTTGCTGCTGCTGGATCTCGGCCTGCCCGACTGCCATGGCAGCCAGCTGCTGGGCTCGCTGCGCACCCTGCCCGGCCTGGCCACGCCGCCAGCCGTGGCGGTGACGGCGGATGCGAGCTTCGAGATCGAGGGCACGGGCTTTCGGGAGCTGTGGCTCAAGCCGCTTTACCTCGAGCATGTGCTGAACCGGCTCGACGTCCTCACCGGCTCGCTCCCCGTCATGCAGCTTCGCGCAATCGAGCCGCAATCCTTCTTCAGCGCGCTGGCCTGAGCAGCGGCAGGCTCAGCCGTAGTCCGCGCGCGGACAACCGAACGGCGCCCTCTCCGACAGGTTCCGCCCCTCATCCGGCACTCCCGTTGCCAAGCGATCCAGGTCCGCCCTGCCGTCCGGTATGGAGTCGGGCGGTATCGCATCAACTTCTGGAGTCAGACATGAGAAAGATCGCTTCGCAAATCGCCGGCGCCGCCGCCGTTGTCGCCGCTGTCAGTGCAGGCTTCGCCTATGCGCAGACGACGGAGAGCAGCCCGTCCACGTCCACCACGACGACGCGCACCGTGACGCCGCCCAAGAGCGAGGACCTGAAGTCCAACAGCACCGCCAGCCCCTACGGCGCGGGCGGCAACAACGGCAGCGTCTACACGCCGGCCGTCCGCTCGACCGACATCAAGGCGGGCAACGTCAGCAACGTCGAAGACCCAGTCGCGCGCACGACGACAACCACCACACCCGCCGCACCGATGACGCCGGCCCCGATGCAGTCCACGACGACCAGCACGACGCCTGCGACCGACAGCACGTCGACCTATACGCCGACGCCCGCGGCCGCACCGGCTGCCACCGACAGCAGCAGCAACTGGAACACCGACGGCACGCGTGCCGCTCGCGCCGACCGGAACTGAACGGTCGCCCGGTGGCCGTCCGCGGCCACCGGGCGATCCGCTATGCAGCCTTGAGCTGCGGTTCCGCTACACCGGCCGCCAACGCGGCCGGTTTGCCTTCCGCGCTGCGCACCACGCGGTGCACGAGGTGCAGCTTCTTCACCGCAGGCACCGACAGCACGAACGGGTAAAAGTCGGCCACGCCCATGCTGCGCGACAGCTCGTTGAGCACGCCGGTCAGCTCCATCCAGCCGTTGATGAGGTGCAGGAAGCTCGCGGCATCCGCGTCGCCCGTGTCGGCCAGCAATTCGGGCGAGAAGCGCTCGTAGCTCAGCTCGACGCGCTCGCCGTCCAGGCCGAAGCTGCGCGCCGTGTCCAGCGTGTCGGCCAGGTGAAGATAGTGGGCCCAGGTCTCGGCCCAGTCCTCCCACGGGTGGCTGCTGGCATAGGCGCTGACGA
>SEEY01000074.1 GCA_004211235.1 Rubrivivax sp. | reverse complement strand
CGTGGCATCGACCAGAAGGGGCAATGACATGAGCACCGCCCCGACCGTCGGCCTCCGCGCCTCCCGCCCCGCCTACGCCCTCTTCGTCCTCCCCTTCGTCACCGTCTACGCGCTGATGCTCCTCTGGCCCCTGGCCAAAGGCATCTTCATCAGCTTCCACGACCACGACCTGCTGTCCGACGACAGCTTCTGGGTGGGCCTGGGCAACTACAAGGAACTCCTCAACGACGAGGTCTTCCACCAGGTCGTGTGGAACACGATCCGCTTCGTCGCCATCAGCACGCCGATCTTCGTGATCCTGTCGCTGATGCTCGCGCTGGCGTTGAACCGCCCCGGCCGCCTCGCCACCTTCCTGCGCGCCACCTTCTTCTGCGCCTCGGTCTTCTCCGTCACGCTGATCACGCTGGTCTGGAAGCTCGCGCTGATGCCCGAGCGCGGACTCATTGCGCAAGCCTTCCAGGCACTCGGCATCCCCGAGCTGCCGCTGCTGACCAGCGACAACCTGGCCCTCACCACCATCGCCCTCGTCACCGTCTGGTGGATCATCGGCCTGCCGATGATCCTGTTCCTGTCGGCGCTGCAGCAGATCCCCGGCGACATCTACGAGGCCGCGGCGCTCGACAACACGCCGCGCTGGCGCGTGCTGACGCACATCACGCTGCCCAGCCTCAAGCGCGCCATCGTGCTGGTGGCGCTGATCGAGGTGATCCGCCAGTTCCAGGTCTTCCCGCAGATCATGCTGATGACCAACGGCGGGCCCAACAACACCACGCGGTCCATCGTCCAGTTCACCTACGAGCAGGCCTTCATGCAGCTGTCGCTGGGCTACGCGACGGCGGCTTCGCAGGTGCTGCTGGCCATCATGCTGGTCGGCGTCTCGGCCCAGCTCTGGCTCGAACGTGACCGAAAGGGAGCCACGCGATGAACCCGTTATTGCGCCGCGGTTGGTTCGACCGCTTCGTCATGGCCGCGCTGACGCTGCTGGCGCTGGCCTGGATGGCGCCGCTGCTGTGGGTGCTGGCGCTGTCCTTCAAGCCCAACGAGTTCCTGCTGCGACACACCGACGTCTTCCTGGCGCCGCCCTACACGCTGGCCAACTACCTCGACATCCTGCAGACCTCGCAGGTGTTCCGCTGGCTGGGCAACAGCGCCGCCGTGGCGCTGCTGCAGACGGCGGGCGTGCTGGTGCTGTCGTCGCTGGCCGGCTATGGCTTCGCGCGCTGCGAGTTCCCGGGCCGCCGCTGGCTGTTCGCCCTCGTCATGTTCGGCCTGGCCGTGCCGGCGCAGTCGGTGTTCATTCCGCTGCATCGGCTGTTCTCCGAGTGGAACCTGCAGAACACGATTGCCGGCCTGGCGCTGCCGGGCCTGGCCGCGCCCTTCGGCGTCTACCTGATGACGCAGTACTTCAAGGCCATCCCGGCCGAGCTGGAAGAAGCGGCGATGCTGGACAACGCGTCGCGCTTCAAGACCTTCCTGACCATCATCCTGCCGCTCACATTGCCTGCACAGGCGACGTTAGGCATCTTCACCTTCCTGGCCTGCTGGAACGACTACCTGTGGCCGCTCGTCATCGCCACGCAGCCGGACATGTACACGCTGACGCGCGGCCTGGCCTCCACGCAGACCAACTTCGCGCAGTCGGAAGGCCTGGGCTTCCTGATGGCCCAGGCCGTGTTCGCGGGCGTGCCGGCGCTGATGCTGTATCTCTTCTTCCAACGCCACCTCGTCACGGCGGTCGCCGGCACGGGCAAATCATGATGAAGCGCGTTGCTCTGCTTCTCTGCGCCACGCTGCTCGCCGCCTGCGGCGCCCGCACGCCCGAGGCCGGCAAGACCGAGATCACGCTGATGCGCTTCTTCGGCAGCTGCGAGTCGCAGTTCGGCCAGGTGGTGAAGGTGTCCGAAGGCGTCGGCGAGTGCGGCATCGTCACCGCGCTGGTCAACGAGTTCAACGCCACGAACACCGACGGCATCGTCGTGCGCACGCAGATCGGGGAGTGGGGGCCGTACTACGACCAGCTCACGGCGCGCCTCGTGTCCAAGGACATCCCGGCCATCGCCGTCATGCACGAGTCCGCGCTCGGCGACTACGTGCGCCGCAAGCTGGTGCTGCCGCTGGACGAGGACTTCAAGCGCGCCGGCGTGCCGGTGGACGACTTCACCGAACACGCGCGCAAGGGCACCACGTTCAACGGCCAGACCTATGCGCTGCCCTTCGACACCTGGGCCTGGCTGTGGCACATCAACACGAAGTTGATGAAGCAGGCCGGGCTGACGGCCGCCAACGGCGAACCGGTGCTGCCGCGCTCGCCCGACGAGCTGCTCGCGCAGGCGCGGCAGTTCAAGCAGAAGACCGGCAAGCCCTTCTTCGCCTGGGCGGTGGCCAATGAGACGGCCGCCAACAACCGCACCTTCCAGTCGCTGGTGGCGCAGCAGGGCGCGCAGCTCTTTGCGGAAGACGGCAAGAGCATCCACATGCAGCAGCCGGCCGTGACGAAGGCGCTGACGCTGATGCAGACGCTCTACCAGGAAGGCCATGTGCGGCCCAACCTGGACTACGCCGCCGCCAACCAGGCCTTCCTGAACGGCGAGGCCGGCGTCGTGATCGTCGGCACGTGGACCATCGACCAGTTCCTGCGTGAATCGAAAAAGCCCGACTCGCCGCTGCAGGGCGGCTACGCGGTGCGGCCGTTCGCGCAGCTGTACGACAAGCCCGCTGTGTTCGCCGACGGCCATTCCTGGGCGCTGTTCAAGGGTGGCACCACCGACGCCAAGGGCCACGAGGCGGCCGTGAAGTTCCTGAAGTTCGTCTGGGACCACAGCGCCGAGTGGTCACGCACCGGCCATCTGCCGGTCAGCAAGACCGTGGCGCAGCGCGAGGCCTTCCGCGCGCTGCCGCAACGCGAGTCGCTGGCCGAGATCACGCACACCGGTGCCTCCATGCCGGGCAATGTGCCGACGCAGCGCAATATCGAACTGCTGATCGGCGAGGACGTGGCCAACCTGCTGATGTCCGGCAAGTCCGTTGCCGAGGTGCAGGCAAGCGTCGAGAAACGCGTCAACAAGGCGCTGCAGAAAGCCCGTCGATGACCTTTGAAGCCTCCCTTCTTGTCGACCACGACTTCGACCTCGCGCCGCTGGACCGCCGCCTGTTCGGCGTCTTCGTGGAGCACCTGGGCCGCTGCGTCTACTCGGGGCTCTACGAACCGACGCATCCGACCGCCGACGAAGACGGTTTCCGCAACGACGTGGCCGAACTGACAAAGGAGCTGGGCGCCACCCTCGTGCGCTACCCCGGCGGCAACTTCATGTCGGGCTACAACTGGGAAGACGGCGTGGGACCGAAGGCGCAGCGGCCGCGCCGTCTGGACCTGGCCTGGTTCTCGACCGAGACCAACGAGGTTGGCACGCACGAGTTCATGGCCTGGTGCCGCAAGGTGGGCATGGCGCCGATGTTCGGCGTCAACCTCGGCACGCGCGGGCCGGACGAGGCGCGCCACTACCTCGAATACTGCAACGTCCCCGGCGGCACGGCGCTGTCGGAGCAGCGCCGCGCGAACGGCGCCGACGAGCCCTTCGGCATCAGGTCCTGGTGCCTGGGCAACGAGATGGACGGCCCCTGGCAGATCTGCCAGAAGACGCCGGACGAATACGGCCGCATTGCCAAGGAGACGGCCAAGGTCATGCGCTGGGTGGACCCGTCCATCGAGCTGTTCGTGTGCGGCTCGTCGGCCCACGACATGCCGACCTATGGCATCTGGGAAGACCGGGTGCTGGACCACTGCTACGAGTTCGTCGACTACCTGTCGCTGCACAGCTACTTCGTGAAGCCGCCCGCGGACACCAGCACCGAGAGCTTCTTCGCGCAGATCGAGACGAATGCGCGCTACATCGACGACACGGCGGCGATTGCCGATTCCGTCGCCGCGCGCAAGCGGTCGAGCAAGCGGCTGATGCTGTCCTTCGACGAATGGAACGTCTGGTACCGCGCCAGGCACGGCGACCATCTCAAACAGGCCGGTTGGCCGGAGGCACCGCGGCTGCTGGAGGAGGTCTACACGGCCGAGGACGCGCTGCTGATCGGCGGCATGCTGACGATGATGATGAACCACGCGGACCGCCTCAAGGTGGCCTGCATGGCGCAGCTCTGCAATGTCATCGCGCCCATCATGACCGAGCCCGGCGGGCCGGCCTGGCGGCAGACGATCTTTCATCCGTTCGCCCAAGCCGCGCGCTGGGCACATGGCCGCGTGCTGCGCCCGGTTATCAAGTCGCCCGGCTATGCAAACGCGAAGCATGGTGAGCTTCCCTATTTGTGCGCCAGCGTCGTCGACGACCCCACCACCGGCCAGACCGCAGTCTTCCTGCTCAACCGCAGCCTGACCGACGAGATGGACCTCTCCATCACGTTGCGCGGCCTGGGGCTGCAGCGCCAGCTGGTGCTGGCCGAGCAGCTGCATTCGGCCGACCTGCATGCCGCCAACACGGTCGATGCGCCCGACCGCGTCGCGCCCGAGCCGCTGACCGATCTGCTCATCGACGGCGAGCAGCTGCGCGTGCTGCTCAAGCCGGCCTCCTGGAACGTCATCGTCACCCGCGCCCTCCGCCCATGAACGCCTGGCACAACCCCCTCATCGAACAGCGGGCCGACCCGCACCTCAGCCGGGTCGACGGCCGCTACTGGTTCACCGCGTCCGTGCCTGCCTACGACGCCATCGAGATCCGCTGTGCCGACAGCCTCGCCGCCCTCGCCGCCGCGGCGACGAAAGTGATCTGGCGCGCGCATGACAGCGGCCCGGCGAGCTTTCATGTCTGGGCGCCGGAGCTGCACCGCATAGCCGGCCGCTGGTATGTCTACTTCGCGGCGGCCGAGCGCGACGACATCTGGAAGCTGCGCATGTACGTCCTCGAATGCGCAGGCGACGACCCGATGCGCGACCCCTGGGTGGAGCGCGGCCAGATCGCCACGCCGGAGGAAGGCTTCTCGCTCGACGCGACACCCTTCGAGCACAACGGCCGCCGCTACCTCTGCTGGGCGCAGAAGAGCCCGCCCACCGAGAGCAATCTCTACCTGGCCGAACTGACCAATCCGTGGACATTGAAGACGGCGCCGGTCTGCATCACCCGGCCGGACCAGCCCTGGGAGCGCATCGGCTTCTGCGTCAACGAGGGCCCCGCGCTGCTCAAGCGCCATGGCCGAATCTTCATCGCCTACTCGGCCGCCGCGACCGACGCCAACTACTGCATGGGCCTGCTGTGGGCCGACGAGAACGCCGACCTGCTCGACCCGCTGAGCTGGCACAAGTCGCCCACGCCGGTGTTCTGCACGCATGAGGCCGCAAGCCAGTTCGGGCCCGGCCACAACAGCTTCACGACGACACCGGACGGCAAGACCGACCTGCTGGTCTATCACGCCCGCAGCTACCGCGACATCGTCGGCGACCCCCTCAACGACCCCAACCGCCATGCCCGCGTGCAGGCCTTCGGCTGGCGCGACGACGGCTTCCCCGACTTCGGCACGCCTGTCGCCGACGGCCCCTATTCCCTGTGAGAACGACCATGCGCCTCATCGCCTCGCTCCTGCTCGCCCTGCCCGCCCTGGCTCACGCGCTGAACAGCCCCGACGGCCAGATCGTGGTCGACGTGTCGGTGAACGCCGAGCAGCAGCTTGTCTACACGGTACAGCGCGCCGGCCAGCCGGTGCTGCTGGCCTCGCGCCTGGGCCTGGTGCTGGAACAGGGCGATTTCGCCAACGGCCTCAAGCTCGTCGCCACCTCGCCAGTGAAGGCTCACCGCGAGCAGTACGCGCTGGCGGCCGGCAAGAAGAGCCGCATCGACTACCGTGCGAACGAGCAGCGCTTCACCGTCGCGAATGCGGCCGGGCAGCAGCTCGTGCTGACCCTGCGCGCCTCCAACGACGGCCTGGCGCTGCGCTACACGGTGGAGGGGTCTGGCCGCAAGCAGTTCAAGGATGAGCTGACGAGCTTTGCCTTCCCGGCCGAGGCGCGCGCCTGGCTGCAGCCCATGGCGACCGCCAAGTCGGGCTGGAGCCGCACCAACCCCTCCTACGAAGAGCACTACCAGGTGGACATCGCCGTCGGCACGCCGTCGCCGATGCCGGCCGGCTGGGTCTTCCCCGCGCTGTTCCGCAGCGGCGACAACTGGGTGGCGCTGACCGAAGCCGGCATGGACGGCCGGTTCCACGCATCGCGCCTGCAAGCCGATTCGGCCGGCGGCACCTACCGCATCGGCCTGCCTGAACCGAGCGAGGTCTTCACCGGTGGCCAGGCGCTGGCGGACGTGACCGGGCCCCTGACGACGCCCTGGCGCGTGCTGGCCATCGGCCCGCTGAAGACGGTCATGGAATCGACCCTCGGCACCGACCTCGCCGCGCCGGCCATCCCCTTCGACAAGCGCAAGCTCAAGCCCGGCCATGCGTCCTGGAGCTGGGCACTGCTGAAGGACGAGGCCACCGTCTTCGACGTGCAGAAGCGCTTCATCGACTACGCCGCCGACATGCACTGGAACTACACGCTGGTGGATGCCGAATGGGACCGCCAGATCGGCGATGACAAGATGAAGGCACTGGCCGACTACGGCCGCAGCAAGGGCGTCGGCCTGCTGGCCTGGTACAACTCCGCGGGCGACTGGAACGACGCCCCCCAGACACCGCGAAATGCGCTGCTCACCGCGGCGGCCCGGCAACGCGAGTTCGCGCGCCTCAAGGCCATGGGCGTGGCCGGCCTGAAGGTGGACTTCTTCGGTGGCGACGGCGCCTCCATGCAGGCCTATTACGTGGCGTTGCTGAAGGAATCGGCAGCGGCCGGCTTGCTGATGAATTTCCACGGCGCCACGCTGCCGCGCGGCTGGGCCCGCACCTATCCCAACCTGATGACGATGGAGGCGGTGCGGGGCCTGGAGTTCACGACCTTCACGCAGGAAGACGAGGACGCTGTCGCCACGCATGCGGCGATGCTGCCGTTCACGCGCAACCTGTTCGACCCCATGGACTTCACGCCCATGGTGTTCGGCGACATCCCCAAGATCAAGCGGACGACGCGCAACGGCTTCGAGCTGGCCGAGAGCGTGCTGTTCCTGTCCGGCATCCAGCACTACGCCGAGACGCCCGAGGGCATGGCCACCGTGCCGGCCTACGTGAAGGGTCTGCTGCGCGAGCTGCCGCGCCACTGGGACGAAGTGCGCTTCCTCGACGGCGAGCCCGGCAGGTTCGTCGTGGTGGCGCGGCGCGCCGGCAAGCGGTGGTTCATCGCCGGGCTGAATGCCGACCACCAAGCGCGTGACGTGCAGCTCGACCTCGCCTGGCTGGGCCAGCGTGAGGGCCAGCTCATTAGCGACGGCGCGGGCCCGCGCGACTTCACTGAGGGCAGGCTCGCGGCGCCCGCCGCCAGGGTGACGCTGGCGCCCAAGGGCGGCTTCGTCGCCCGCTTTCGATAATGAAGGCTTTGCTGACCGGCCAGGCGCCCATGAGAACCCGAGCGGACCACTCCACCTACAGCGCCCAGACCGAGGGCAAGAGCCAGCATGGCCGCATCGTGCGCGAGTTGGGCCTGTCCATCGTCGGCGGCCAGTTGCAGCCGGGCGACAAGCTGCCGCCCGAGGCGCAGCTGCTGGAGCGCTTCGAGATCAGCCGGCCGGTGCTGCGCGAGGCGGTGCGCGTGCTGGTCGCCAAGGGGCTGGTGGTGTCGCGCCAGCGGGCCGGCGCCATCGTGCGGCCGCGCAATGAATGGCACATGCTCGACCCCGACGTGCTGTACTGGCTCATCCAGGCCCAGCCGCAGCGCGACTTCGTGCTGACGCTGCTGGAGGTGCGCCGCATCTTCGAACCCGCCGCCGCGGCGCTCGCTGCCCGCTCCGCCACCGAAGAGCAGCTGCGCGGCATTGCCACCGCCTACGAAGGCATGGCCGCCGCGAGCACGACCGAGGAGCTGCTGGAACCCGACCTGGCCTTCCACCGCCGCATTGCCGAGGCCACGGGCAACGACCTGCTGGCCTACATCGGCAACATGCTGTCGCTGGCGCTGCGCGAGTCGATCATCCTGTCGAGCCAGCTGCCCAACACGCACGACCTCTCGCTGCCGCGCCACAAGGCCATCCTGACCGCGCTGCAGGCCCGCGATTCGCTCGGCGCGCGCCAGGCGACGCTGGTGCAGCTGGAAGAGACGGGTGACGACCTCAGTACCGTGCTGGCCGAAGACGGCCGCGTCAATCTCGCCTGAACACAAGTAGAGGACAGACCATGGCCCGCGAAGACGACGATGACGACCACGGCGGCCTGACGGATGCCAGCCCCAACCCCAACTGGTTCCTTCGCGCGCGCCTGAAGACGCGCCAGCTGCTGCTGCTGATCGCGCTGGACGACGAGCGCAACATCCACCGCGCCGCCGAAGTCCTCTGCATGACGCAGCCGGCCGCGTCCAAGCAGCTGAAGGACCTGGAGGACATGCTGGACGTGAAGCTCTTCGAGCGCCATCCACGCGGCATGGAGCCCACGCTCTACGGCGAGACCATGATCCGCCACGCGCGCATGGCGCTGACCTCGTTGTCGGCCGCGCACGAGGACATCGTCGCGCTGAAGCACGGCCTGAGCGGGCAGGTGGAAGTGGGCGTCATCATGACCCCCGCCATGGGCCTGCTGCCGCGCGCCATCTCGCGCATCAAGCTGCAGGCGCCGCGGCTGCGCATCGGCGTGCAGATGGACAGCAGTAAGGTGCTGCTGGACATGCTGCAGCGGGGCAAGCTGGACTTCATGATCGGCCGCATCATCGAGGAGCAAGGCGCCGCCGGCATGCACTACGAGGAGCTGACCGTCGAGCCCGCCTGCGCGGTGGCGCGTGTCGGCCATCCGCTGCTGAAGGCGGACAACCTCAAGCTGGCCGACCTGGCCAACCAGCCCTGGATCCTGCCGCCGGTGGGCAGCGTGTTGCGCCATCGCTGGGAGCTGATGTTCCGCCGCGCGGAGCTGGAGCCGCCAGCCAACAACGTCGACACGACGGCGCTGCTGCTGATCACGGCGCTGCTGCAGCAGACGGATTCTCTGCATGTGATGCCCGTCGAGGTGGCGCGTTATTACGCGTCGCTGAATGTGCTCGCGATCTTGCCGATTGAGCTGCCATGCCACATGGATGCGTTCGGGATCATCACGCGGGAAGGGCACCTGATGTCGCCGGGGGCGAGGCAGTTGCTGCATGAGGTGAGGTTGGCGGCGCGGGATCTGTACTGAGCGTTCTGCGTCGATTGAGTTCGGTTGCTTTGACGAAGGTTTCGACTGCTCGCTGCATTGCCGGGGGTCCGCCCCGGCGGCCGGGTAACTTTCTTCTGCGGGGCCAGAAGAAAGTCACCAAAGAAGAGGCCCTGAACCGCACACGACCGCGGCGCCGCCAAGAACGGCGCGCGAAAACTCTCGGCATGGTTTCGGGCAGACGCGAACCGCTGCGCTCTCGCTGCTGTCCCTGTGACGAGCGCCCTCCATCGAAGCTTCACGCCGCTTAACGCCGGCTGCACGCCGGGCTCATCAGCAAGACAAAACTCAAGGGTTGTGGGTTGTAGGTTGGGGTGAACGCAGTGAACCCCAACGATTCCTGGGCGCAGACGCTGGGTGCCGCAGGGGCTCAAGTGGTCGGAGCCTGTGCCAATAGCCGGTGAACCGCCGCCCTTCGCCGACAGAGCGTTGCGGCACGTTGCTGCTGCTGGCGTTGGCCGCTGCAGCGCAGGCCAGGCTCTCTTCTAGACTGACCTGCATGCCCCTGCCCGCCGCCTGCCTCAACTTGACGCGCCGCCGCTGGCTGCATGCCGCTGGCGCCTTGCCGTTGGCGCTGCATCTGCAACCCGCCTGCGCGGCGGAAGACGTCAAGGCCGGCGCCATCGACCTGATGCCGGATTTCTGGAGGGCCTACGACGCCAGCGTGCGCGAGTCCGCGTCGGCGCGTGCGGCGCATCTGCGGCGGGCGTTCTTCGGTCCGCATGAAGCGACCTACCGGCTGGCCGGCATCAAGCCACCCGACGAGCCCGCCATCGCCCGCTGGCTGGTGCGGTTCGATGCCATCGCGGCGGACACGCGTGCACTGCACGCCCGCCTTGAACGCGAGCTCGGCCGCCACCGCGCCGACTTCCGCGCCGCCCTGCCCGACTTCGACCCACAGCGCTCGCCGGTCCATCTGATGCCGTCGATGGACCGCTTCGATGCCCACCTCGAACCTCACCCGGATGGCCTGCCTCTGTTCTTCGCGCCCGACGGCATCGTGCGCTACCACGGCGCCGGGGCCGATCTGAGCGTGCTGTTCTCGCACGAGATGTTCCATTGCTACCAGGGCCAGCTGAACGCCGGCATGGCGCAGGACGCGCAGCCGGCCGTGTACGTGAACCTGTGGATCGAGGGCGGCGCCACCTACGCCAGCGAGCACCTCAACCCGGGCGCCTCGTTGCGCCACGTGCTGCTGGACGACGAAGTGCTGCTGCGCGATGGCCCGCGGGTGGCGCCACGCGTGGCCGCGGCCATGCTCGACCGCATCGACGCCACCGACGACGCCACGCTGAACAGCTTCTTCTCGATGGGCGCGACGGCCGAGTGGCCCGCCCGCGCGGGCTACTACGTCGGCCTGCTGGCGGCCCGCGACTGGGCACGCACAATGAGCCTGCAGCAGCTGGCCGCGATGCCGCGCGAGCAGGTGCGGCAATGCAGCCTCGACGCCCTTCGCCGCATCGCCGGGCAGGGCTGAATCAGGCGCCGCCGGGCGGCCGGGTCTGCTCCTGGCGAACTGCCCGGGGGGCCCACCGCCATTCAATCGTCAGACTCGTCACTCCCGAACGCCGCCTGAAACGCCGCGGCGAATTCGGTCGACGCGCTGAATGTCAGCGTGACCGTCACCCACCCGCCCGCCTCATGCTGCACCAGCAGCTCATGGTCCCAGGCGCTGCCATCCT
>SEEY01000693.1 GCA_004211235.1 Rubrivivax sp. | reverse complement strand
CCCTTGCGGGGCGCCTGGGTACCGGCAGCGGCCTTCTTGGCGACCGCCTTCTTGGCCGCCGCCGAGGGCACGGCCTTCTTGCCACCCGAGTTGGCAGCCGTGGACTTCGCGGCCGGCTTGGGCGCGGCCTTGGCCGTGATGGGCTTGGAAGCCGTGCCCTTGCGCGCCGTCTTGACGGGTGCGGCAGCGGGCTCCTCCGAGGCCTTGACGAGCTTCACCTCGCTGCTGCCGAGCTTGATCTTGACGGGCTTGCCGCCCCAGATCTCTTCGAGGTGGTAGTAGTCGCGGATGGCCGGCTGCATCACGTGCACGACGGCGGCACCGCAGTCCACGATGATCCATTCGCCGTTGTCCTCGCCCTCGGTGCGCATGACCTGCAGGCCGCGGCCCTTGACCGTTTCACGCACGCTGGAGGCCAGGGCCTTGGTCTGCCGGTTGCTCGTGCCGGAGGCGATGATGACGCGCTCGAACAGCGGCGACAGATGCTCGGTGTTGAGCACGACGATGTTCTGGGCCTTGACGTCCTCGAGACCATCGACGATGGCTCGTTGCAGCTTGCGAATGTCCATTCAGGGCTTCTTCCCGTAAAGACGGTGCGAGTCAATATAGCTCGCCACGTCGGCGCCCACCAAGGGGCTGATGTCGGCGCCGCGCGCAATGGCGTCGCGCACGGCGGTGGATGAAATGGGAATGTCGGGCAGCGCCAGAACCTGCAGGCGGTGGGGCGGCATGCCGGGCGGCGTGACGACGGGCTCGCCGGCGCGCGGCACGACCACCATTGTCGCCAGAGACGCCACGGTCTCGGCACGGTACCAGGTCGGCAGCCGGGCGTACTGGTCCTGGCCGATGAGGAGCATCAGTTCTGCGCCAGGGCACTCGGCCGTGAACTCGCCCAGCGTGTCCGCCGTGAAGCTGGGGCCGCGGCGATGCAGCTCCCGATCATCGATGCCGAAGCGCGGCTCGCCGTCGATGAGGCAACGCACCATCGCGCTGCGATGCTCACCGGCGGCCATCACCTGATCGGGCTTCTGCCACTGCCGGCCGGCCGGCAGCCACAGCAGGCGGTCCGGCGCCAGCGCATCGAGTGCGAAGCGGGCGAAGGCCAGGTGGCCCAGGTGCGGCGGGTCGAAGCTGCCGCCGAACAGCGCCAGTCTCACAGCCAAAGCGCGGTCGCCGTTTCGCCGGCCCAGTCACGGGGCCGCAGGAAGTCCGTGTACAGCCGCGCCTCGGGCGTGCCGGGCTCGGGCGCCCAGTCGTAGCGCCAGGTCACCTGCGGCGGCATGGACATCAGGATGGATTCGGTGCGGCCGCCGGACTGCAGGCCAAACAAGGTGCCGCGGTCCCAGACGAGGTTGAACTCGACATAGCGGCCCCGGCGGTAGGCCTGGAAGTCGCGCTCGCGTTCGCCGTAGGCATAGCCCTGCCGGCGCTCGACGATGGGCAGGTAGGCGGCGAGGAAGGCGTCGCCGACCGACTGGATCAGCGCGAAGCCGCTGTCGAAGCCGCCGTCGGCATGGTCGTCGAAGAAGATGCCGCCGATGCCGCGCGGCTCCTGGCGGTGCTTCAGGAAGAAGTAGTCGTCGCACCAGGCCTTGAACTTCGGATGCAGCTCGACGCCATGCGGCGCCAACGCATCTCGGCAGACGCGGTGGAAGTGCTGGGCGTCGCGCTCGTAGCCGTAGTAGGGCGTCAGGTCCATGCCGCCGCCGAACCAGGTGACGGCGGGCGCACCGGCCGGCAAGGCGGCGAGCATGCGCACGTTCATGTGCACCGTCGGCACGAAGGGGTTGTGCGGATGCAGCACCAGCGACACGCCCATGGCCTCGAACGGCGCGCCGGCCAGCTCGGGCCGGTGCTGCGTGGCCGAGGGCGGCAGCACGCGGCCCTTCACATGCGAGAAGTTGACACCGCCGCGCTCGAACACGGCGCCGCCTTCGATGAGCCGCGACAGGCCGTCGCCCTCGAGCCGGCCGCCGGGCTCGCGCGTCCAGGCGTCGCTGAGGAAGGCATTGCCATCGGCCGCTTCCAGCGCGACGACGATGCGCTGCTGCAGGCCAAGCAGGTAGTCACGGACGGCTTGAGAGTTCATCGGCGGGGACGGATGGGGCTGGCGAGCGCAGGACGCTGAGCCACGCGATGACCGAGAGGGTCGGCAAACGCGGCGAAGTCTGCCTGCAGCTCACCGCTCAGTTTCAGGAAGCGGCTGAGCGACACGATACGCCGCTCGAAGTCGACGTCAGCAAGGCCGACCGGCACGTGGGCCCGCCCTGCCACCGGACAGGCGCCGGCGCGCCGGCCAGCGCACAGCCGGCCGCGGGCCCGCCGGCTTTCACGGCCGGTGGCGTGCAGCGGCCCGTCCAGGACGGTGGGGTGTGTCGTCAACGCTTGATGGCGCGGTGGCCGATGTCGCTGCGGTACTGGCG
>SEEY01000692.1 GCA_004211235.1 Rubrivivax sp. | reverse complement strand
TTCCTGCGTGACCGCCACGCGCACGCGGTCGGTCGGGCCGGCGACGAGATAGCCCAGCAGCTCGCCGCGCTTGACGGCGCGGCCGGTCAGCTCGGTGGGGGCGTCAGGCAGCCAGCGGCCAGCGGTGGCGGCCGCCACGTCCAGCGCGGTGACGCGCGCCAGCGCCTCGCCGTAGCGCGACTGCCGCGCCGCCAGCTCGCTGCGCAACGGGATGGCCCGCGCCGGCTCGGCCACCTCGGCGCGGCGCAGGTTGGCCTCGGTCTGCGCCAAGGCTGCGGCGGCCTGCGTCAGCTCGGCCTGCAGCGGCAGGTTGTCGATCTTCAGGATGGGCGCACCGCGCGCCAGCACGCTACCCGGCGCGGCCTGCACGGCGCTGATCTGCCCCGGCGCCTCGGCGCGCACCAGTGCCTCGTCGGGCAGCCAGACGACGCCCTGGTGCACCGAGTAGAACGGCAGCGGCACCAGCCCCAGAAAGCCCAGCACACCCGCCAGCAGCAGCAGCGTGCGCCGCTTGGCCACGTCGCGCCGGCGTGCCAGCGAACCGCCCTCGTCGAGGTGCTTCCACGCCTTCCACATCGGCATCACCAGCGCCTGCCAGCCCGCCATGACGGCCATGATGGCGCCGATCAGCAAATACTCGCTGGCGACGAACCAGATCAGGCCGACGGTGATGAGCAGACGGTAGACCGGCGCGCTGGCGCCGTAGAGGAACAGGATCCAGCGCTCGCCGTTCGACGCCAGCGGCGGCTCGGCGTCCTTGGCGCCGAAGAGCCAGCGGTCGCTCAGGTAGACCCAGTAGTTCTGCGCGCGCTGCGCGAGGTTGGGCAGCTCCAGCAGGTCGGTGGCGATGAAGTAGCCGTCGTAGCGCATCAGCGGGTTGCCGTTGACGAGCAGCGTGGACACGCCGGCGATCAAGATGACGTTGTAGGCAATCGCCGTCAGCAGCCCTGGCTCGGCTGCCAGCCACACGTAGAGGGCCACCGCGCCCAACGCCAACTCGGCCAGGATGCCCGCCGCCGCCACCTGGGCCCGCGCCCATTTGGACGGAAAGCGGTAGGACGAGGTCGCGTCCACATAGGGCACGGGCGTGAAGATGATGAAGAGCAGGCCGATCTCGCGCACCGTGCCGCCACGCGCCTTCACCGCCAGGCCGTGCGCCCATTCATGCACCGCCTTGACGGCCGGGTAGACGAACCACAGCAGCAGCAGGTTGCTGGCCGACAGCACGCGGTCCGACAGGTTCTCGGTCAGCGCCTGCCAGTGCTGCGCGCCCAGCACGGCGGCGGGCACGACGAGGGCCAGCCACAGCAGCGCGGCCGGCAGGCTGAACAGCGCGCGTGCCATGACGGTCTGCTTGTCGAACCAGGCATCGGGGTGGAAGAGCGGCAGGCGCAGGCTCATCAGGTTGAGCCAGTTCTGCTTGAACTTGGCCTTGCGCTGGCGCTGGAAGCGCTCGAACACCTCGCCGGCATCAGGTGAGACCTGGGTTTGCAGCAGGTCGTTGGAATGCAGCGACGACACCAGTTGCACCAGCTCATGCTGCGAGATGCTGGCAGCCCCGTCTTCGTTGCCCTCGCTGGCGGCGGCGCAGGCTGTGTCCCACACCTGGTCCAGCGTGCGGCGGCCGTCGCACAGCGACAGCACCCGCCAGACCTCGGGCGTCATGCGGTGAAAGCGCTGGCTGACGGGGTCGGAAAGCAGCACCCACGAGCGGCCGCGCAGGCGGCGATGCAGAGGTTCGACACCGTCGCGCAGCCTTGGCCTCAAGTGGCGAAGTGCATGCCAATGTTCCGACAGCAAGGCTTGCATGTCAGATCCAGCGGGTATGGCGGGTCGCGACCCGCCGTTTGGCCCCGCAAGCCCCATCGGATTTCGTCTTCGCACACGCCCACAAACGGCGGGTCATGACCCGCCCTACGAAGGTGGGCATACGGGACATCGTCATGTCAAATCCAGTACTGCCACAGCTTCAACCGCAGCCAGTCCAGCGACTCCCGCGTCCAGATCGTCAGCAGGTTGGACGTGCCCACTACCACCTTGGCCACGCCCTGCATGCCCGGGCTCAGCGCCGGCGTCTCGCCCACCCACATCGCCTCGGCGCGGAAGCCGTTGGTGCCGTCCTGCACGCTGGCCGTGGCCGTTACGCGGCTGAGCTCGAAGTCGTGGCCGTCCTGCGGCTGGCCGGCCAGGCGCAGCACGCCGCGCTGGCCGCTGCGGACGCGGGCGATGTCGCGCTCGGGTACATGCAGCACGACGCGATAGCCCTCGGAGGCGATCTCGAACATCTCCTTGCCCAGCTCGGTCGGGCTGCCGACCTGCTGCACCCAGTCGCCGCTGACGACTAGGCCGGCGATGGGCGCGACGAGCTGCGCGCGCGCCAGCTTGGCTTCCACCAGCGCGAGCTGGCCCTCGGCGCCCTGTAGCTCGGCGCTTGCCAGCG
>SEEY01000691.1 GCA_004211235.1 Rubrivivax sp. | reverse complement strand
GATTTGAGCCAGCCCGAGCGCCGCCTCGGGACGCGCCATGCCGGCGCACTGTGCATCGGCATGGTCATCGGCGCAGGCATCTTCAAGACCTCGCCGATGGTGGCGCAGTCGCTGCCCGGCACGGGGGAGCTCTACTTGGCCTGGGCACTCGGCGGGGTGCTGAGCTTCGTCGGCGCGCTGTGCTTTGCCGAGCTGGCAGCAGCCTTCCCGGATGCCGGCGGCGACTACCACTTCCTGCGCCGCGCCTACGGGCCCCGCGTCGGCTTCCTGTTCGCCTGGTCGCGCTTCGCCGTCATTCACACCGGCTCGATGGCACTGCTCGGCTTCGTCTTCGGCGACTACCTCGCCCAGGCCGTCGACCTGCGCCCCTGGCTGGGGCCGCACGCCAGCGCCGTGCTGGCGGCCGGCCTCATCGCCGCGCTCACCGCCTTGAACCTGCTGGGCGTGCGGGTCGGCCTGGGCACGCAGCTCGGGCTGACGGCGCTGGTGCTGGCCGGCCTGCTGCTGCTCGGCGGCGGCGCGGCCGCCCACCAGCTCGCCGGCCTTGCCGCAGCCAGCCAGGGCGCCGCCGCAGCCACGGCGGATTGGGGCACGGCGATGGTGTTCGTCTTCCTCGCGTATGGCGGCTGGAGCGACGCGGCGACGTTGTCTGCCGAAATGCGCGACCCGCGTCGCGGCATCGTGCGCGCCTTGCTGCTCGGGCTGGGCGTCGTGACGGCCCTCTACCTGCTCGCCAACTGGGCCTACGTCAGCGTGCTTGGGTTGCCCGGCCTGGCGCGCAGCGAGGCGCCCGCCGCCGAGGCCATGCGCCTGGCCTTCGGGCGTGAGGCCGAGCTGCTGATGGTGGGCGTCGTCTCGCTGACGGCGCTGTCGGTGATGAACGCCATCCTGATCGCCGGCCCGCGCACCACCTATGCCGCCGCGCGCGACCTGGTGGCCGGCTCGCGCCTGGCGCGCTGGAATGAACGCCGCGGCACGCCCGTCGCCGCCGTGTTGGCCACGTCGCTCGTCGCGCTGCTGCTCGTTGCGCTCGGCGACCTGACGCGCAACGGCTTCGCGACGATGGTGGACTATCTGTCCCCCGTCTACTGGGCCTTTCTGACGCTCAGCGGCGCCGCGCTCATCGTGCTGCGCCGTCGCGAGCCCGAGGTGCCGCGGCCGTTCCGCGTGCCGCTGTATCCGTGGCTACCGCTGCTGTTCTGCGCCTGCAGCGCGTACCTGCTGTGGGCCAGCCTGGCCTACGTCAAGGCCGGCGCGGTCGTCGGCGTCGCGGTGATGGCGCTGGGTGGCGCCGTATGGGCGTCGCTGGCAAGGCGCAGCTGACGCCTCGCTATGCTGGCGCGAATGCGCTCGCTGCTGAAGGACTTCTCCCCCGCCACGCTGGTCGCCGGCTTCGTCGCCGTGCTGGTGGGCTACACCAGTTCCGTGGCCATCATCTTCCAGGCGACGGTCGCTTTAGGCGCCACGCCAGCGCAGACGGCCTCCTGGCTGTGGGCGCTGGGCCTGGGCATGGGCGTCACCAGCCTCTGCTTGAGCCTGTGGACGCGCCAGCCCGTGCTGACGGCCTGGTCCACGCCCGGCGCGGCGCTGCTGGCGTCCACCTCGGGCCTGGACATGCCCGAGGCCATCGGCGCCTTCATCGTCAGCGGCCTGCTCATCACCTGGGCCGGCGCCAGCGGCTGGTTCGAGCGTCTGATGGACCGCATCCCCGTATCCATAGCATCCGCGCTGCTGGCCGGCGTGCTGGCGCGCTTCGGGCTGGACGCCGTCGCCAGCGTCAAGACCGATCCCGGCCTCGTGCTGGCCATGGCGGTGGCCTACCTGCTCGGCCGGCGCTGGTGGACGCGCTACGCCGTGCCCGGCGTGCTGCTGGTGGGCGTCGCTTATGCGTTGGGCGAAGGGCGGCTGAGCTTCGTCGGGCTGGACACCAGCCAGGTCTGGGCGCTGCCGGTCTGGACGACGCCCGTCTTCACCTGGCATGCCGCCGTCGGCGTGGCGCTGCCGCTCTTCATCGTCACGATGGCCTCGCAGAACCTGCCCGGCGTCGCGGCGCAGCGGGCGAGTGGCTACGCGACGCCGGTGTCGGCCTCCATCGCGGTGACCGGCGCCGCCACGACGCTGCTCGCGCCCTTCGGCGGCTATGCGTTCAACCTCGCGGCCATCACGGCGGCCATCTGCATGGGTCGCGAGGCGCACGAAGACCCGGCCCGGCGCTACACCGCCTCCGTCGCGGCCGGGCTGTTCTACGTGCTCATCGGCCTGGCGGGTGGTGCCGTGGCGATGCTGCTGACAGCCTTTCCGCCCGAACTCGTCAAGGCCATTGCCGGCCTCGCTCTGCTGGGCACCATCGCCGGCGCGTTGGCAGCGGCGCTCCGGGACGAGGCGAATCGCGATGCCGCCTTGCTCACCTTCCTCGTCTGCCTGTCCGGCCTCACCGTCTTCGGC
>SEEY01000690.1 GCA_004211235.1 Rubrivivax sp. | reverse complement strand
GAGTAGTCCAGGCTGCTGGACGCCGGGCTGCGCACCTCGATGGCGAGAAAGCCGGCATCGGCCTGCGGCAGGAAGCTGGAGCCGCCGATCGTGGCCTGCAGCGCGATGGCGCCGACGAAGCTGAGCACCGCGAACGCCGCCATCCAGCGGCGGTGGTGCAACGCCCACGCAATCACGTGGCCATAGCCGTTGGCGACGCCGTCGAACCAGTGGTTGAAGCGTTCCAGCACCTTGCTGAAGCCGGTCTTGGGTTGCTCGTGGTAGCCCGGGGGGTCGCCCCAGTACGCCGACAGCATCGGGTCGAGCGTGAAGCTGATGATCAGCGACACGATGACGGACGCGACGACGGTCAGCGCGAAGGGCTTGAACCACTGGCCGGGCCCATTGCCCATGAAGGCCACCGGAACGAACACGGCGACGATGGCGAAGGTGGTGGCGGCAACGGCCAGGCCGATCTCGGCCGTGCCCTCGCGCGCCGCGGTGACGCGGTCACTGCCACGCTCCATGTGGCGCACGATGTTTTCCCGCACGACGATGGCGTCGTCGATGAGCACGCCGATGGCGAGCGACAGGCCCAGCAGGCTCATGAAGTTCAGCGAGAAGCCCATCAGCCACACGGCGATGAACGCTGCCAGCACCGATGTGGGCAACGACAGCGCGGTGATCAGCGTGGAGCGCCAGCTGTTCAGGAAGGCATAGACGACGAAGATGGTCAGCGCGGCGCCGAAAACCAGGGCGTCGGTCACGTTGTGCAGGCTGTTCTCGGCGTCCTTGCCGCCGTCCTGCGTGATGTCGAGGGTCGTGCCCTTGGGCAGTTCCTTCTCGATCTCCTTGACCATCTTGCGTGTGTCGTTGGCGACGCTGACGGTCGATGCATCGCGGGAGCGCGTGATGGAAATGCCGACGTTGGGCCGGCCGTTGCGCAGGGAGTAGCCGGTCATCTCGGCGAAGCCGTCCTGCACCTCTGCCACCTGACCCAGACGCACCACCGTACCGGCATTGCGCTTGATGATCATCTGCTCGAACTCCGCCGGGCTCTCCAGGCGGCCGAGCAGGCGGATGCTCTGGTCTTCCAGCGTACCGCGCACCTTGCCGACCGGCGCCGTGGTGTTCTGGGCGCGCACGGCGCCCAGTACCTCGGTGACGGACACGCCGAACTCGCGCAGCTTCTCGGCGCGCAGCAGGATGGACAGCTCGCGCTTCAAGGCGCCGTTGACGCCCACGGTGGACACGCCCGTGATCCCCCGGAAGCGCTCGGCCAGCTTGTCTTCAGCCAGGCGGCTGAGCTGCGCATGCGTCAGCGACGTGCTGGACAACGACAGCTGCAGGATGGGCTGCGCGCCCGGGTCGGCCCTCGTGATGATGGGCTCGCGGATCTCGGTGGGCAGCTTGTAGCGCACCGAAGCGATCGCATTGCGCACCTCGTCGGCGGCCTCGATCATGTTCTTCGAGAAGTCGAAGACCAGCACGATGGTGGCGCTGCCTTCGCGCGACGTCGAGTTGGAGCGGTCGACGCCGGAGATGCTCTGCAGTGCCTTCTCGATGCGGTTGACGACTTCGCGCTCGACCGTCTCGGGCGAGGCGCCGGGGTAAGGGATGTTGATGACGAGCACCGGCGGCTCGACCTCGGGGAACTGGTTGACCTTGAGCTTGGACAGCGCCAGCAGGCCGACCAGCATCAGCCCGATGACCAGAACGACGGTCGCGACGGGCTTGCTGATGCTGAAGTTGGAGAGGAACATCGAATGGCCTCCTGCGGTTTACTTGCTGGCCGCTGCGGACATGCTGGTCGGCGGAACAGCCGAGGCCGCACCGGCACCGGCCGCGACGCGCTGCACAGGCGCACCGTCGACCAGGGTGCTGGAAGGCGCACGCAGCACTTCGTCGCCCTGCGCCAGGCCCGAGGCGATGACGACTTCACCGCGGCGGTCGTCGCGCTCGCCGAGCGTGACAGGGACCTTCTTCAACTGGTTGCCGGCGACCTTCCAGACAAAGGCGCTGTCGCCCTGGCGCTGCACGGAGCCTTCCGCCAGCACGAGGGCGCGGCGGTCGGCGCTCTCGACGCGGCCTTCGGCGTAGAGGCCGGAGACCTGCGGCGCCTTGGCGCGGTCGTTGAATTCGGCGACGAGCTCGACCTGTCGCGTCGTCGCGTTGGCGGCGGCGTCGATCCGGGCGAGCTTGCCGCGGAACTCGGCGTCGCCAAAGCCGTTGATGCGGAAGGCGACCGGCTGGCCGAGCTTGAGCTCGCCCAGGCGGTCCGCCGAGACCTGGCCCTCGAAGCGCATGGACGAGGGGTCGATGACCTTGATCAGCTCGCGGCCGACCTGCACGGTGTCACCCGCGGAGATCTTGCGCTCGCTGACGACACCATCGAACGGTGCGCGAACCTCGGTGCGCGAGACCTGCTGCCGCGCCGTGACGGCACGCGACTTGGCCGCCGCCAGTTCGC
>SEEY01000689.1 GCA_004211235.1 Rubrivivax sp. | reverse complement strand
GGCGATGAAGGAACGCGAATGCTCTTCGATATGCTTCAGGTAGGCGGCGCGGTCGATGTCCTGGCGGCCGGTGGACAGGATGCGGGTGTCGCCCGGCAGGTTGCCGTGCAGGTAGGCCATGTACAGCGCCGGCAGCAGTTTACGCATTGCCAGGTCGCCCATGCCACCGAAGATGATCATGTCGAGGGGCAGGCTGCTGTCTTGTTCTTTCGATTGCTCGGTGGAAGAGGTCATTTCTGTGTGGCCGAAAAGTTAAGGGTCAATGTACTACGGTAGCAGAAGGATACTGCCTCGCGCCAGCTTTTGCTGGCGAAGGGAGAATTTCCATACCTCATTCGGGTGGGCCTACAAGCCCTCCAGGGCCAGGGTCCGCGCCTGCGCGCGCAGGAAGGCCAGGTGGGCAGTGCGCGTGGCCGGGCCGGCGTAGGGCAGCAGCGTCCAGGTTTCATGCGCGTCCATGCGCTGGCCCGGCGCCAGGCGGCGCCACGGTGCGTGCACTTCCATCTCGAGCAGTCCCGCGGCCGGGTGGGCCGGGTCGACGTCCTGGTACAGCTCGACCTGGCCCTGGTCGGGGTGGATCGCGCTGCGCGGCTGCAGCGCGAACTGGATGATGAAGGCCTGGCCGCCGCGGAACGCCGCCATCCAGCCGGCCGCGGGCTGGGCGAACAGCTTGCCGCGGCGCGCGTGCGCGCCGGCCGCCGGGATCTCGAGCGCCAGCACGCCATCCGCCACCAGCGGCTGCGGCGGCGCCAGGCCGTCCGCGGCTTCGGTGCGGACCTCGGCGCCGCCGGCGACCGGCACATAGACCTGGGTGTCGCCCGGCACGCGGGTGTTGAACCACAGGTCCCACGCCACGGCGCTGCCGCGCCGGTTGATGGCGCCGGCCTCCAGGCGCAGGCTGTTCGGCTGGCCCGGCACCAGCGCGTAGCGCTTGACCAGCTGCAGGCCGCTCACCGGGCTGGCCGGGCCGGTGACGGCGACGGCGTCGCGGTCGGCCTTGTCGAGCGTGTAGCGCGCCAGGCTCAGGTAGGGATCGGGCGGCCACACCGCCCTGGCCGCCTTGCGTGCCGGGTTGACGTCCTGGTGCACCCACCACTGCTTTTGGGGACCGGCCCAGACTTCGTGGCCGTAGTAGGCGACGTTGCCGGTGCGCGCATCGACCGGCGCGGCGGGATCGCCGGCCGCTTCGTCGACGCGCAGGAAATTCGGCTGGCCCGCCAGCGCGAACGACAGCAGCCGTCCGCCGATGGCCTCGGTGACGCCGGCGCGCACGGTGCCGTTGTCGAGGGTGTGGACGGGCAGGCCGGCCATGGCCGGCGTGGACAGCAGCATTGCCAGCAGAATCGCCAGCAGCGGCGTGGCACGGTCGGGTGTCGGCATCATCTCTCCAGGGCGCCGCTGAGGGGCGTGTTAGCATCGCCCGATGGACAGACGAAGCGATTACAAGACCGCGCTATTGATCGACGCGGTGATTCATGGCGAGCCGGCGCAGGGTTTCGGCGCGCAGGCACGCGAACTGGCGGAGCTCGGCGTGCCGGTCGAGGTGGCACTGCGGGTGCTGACGCGCCCTGAAGCGCGGCGCTACAACCCCACGGTGCCCCTCGGTCAAGCCGTTTAGGCCTTGGCGCGCGCCATGTATTGATCCACCACGGTCGGCAGCACCGCCATCGGCACGCCGCCGCAGGCCAGCAGCGCATCGTCGAAGGCCGCCAGGTCGAACTTCGGGCCCAGCGCCGCCTTTGCCCGCTCGCGGTTGCGCAGGATTTCGTTGTGGCCCATCTTGTAGCCGCAGGCCTGGCCCGGTGATACCGAATAGCGGTCGATCTCGCTGGTGACCGAGGCCAGCGCGCGGCCGGTGTTGGCCGACAGGAAGTCGATCGCCTGGCGCCGGTCCCACTTCAGCGCGTGCAGGCCGGTATCGACCACCAGGCGGCAGGCACGGAACTTCTGGGCCTGCAGGTAGCCGAGGCGGCTGAACGGGTCGTCCGCGTACAGGCCGAATTCGTCGACCAGCTGTTCGGCGTACAGCGCCCAACCTTCGACGAAGGCATTGAAGCCGATCAGCGAGGCGATCAGCGGCGTCTCGGCATGGTGCTCGGCCAGGTAGGCGCCCTGCAGCGCATGGCCGGGTACGCCCTCGTGCGCGGTGAGCGAGCTCAGTTCGTGGCGCGGCCACATGGCGGTCGACTTCAGGTTGATGTAGTAGATGGCCGGACGCTTGCCGTCCAGCGAAGCGAAGTTCATGTAGCCGAGCGGGGCACCGTCCTGGATGTCGGCCGGGACCCGCTTGATCGCCAGCGGCGCCTTCAGGCCGAGGTGCGAGACGCGCGGCAGCAGCTTGCGGATCGCCGCCACCCGCTCGTTGCAGTAGGCGATCAGCTGGCTGCGGCCGCGGTCGTCGTCGGCGAACAGGCGCTGCGGGTCCTTCGACAGCGCCCCCATGCGCGCGC